>CAZGMU010000278.1:0-6762 GCA_964526975.1 uncultured Planctomycetaceae bacterium | reverse complement strand
TTTCACGATTTTGCCGTCTTTGAATTCGAACGCGATGTTGTCGAACACCGTGCCTTGATAACGCGACTGCGTGTTGAAGCGAATCTTGCCGTGGATGCTGTCGCGCACCGGGGCCGTGAAGACTTCACCATCTGGAATGTTGCGATCCCCCCAACACTCGATGACGGGAATGCCTTTGATTGAAAACTCCAGATCGGTATCGGTGGCCACGATGCGAACGCGGTCCGCTTTGCTCATCAATTCTTTGAGCGGCTGCTGGGCTTTCTTCATCGCCGCGTAGTCGGCGGTGCAAACGTCGAAATAAAAGTCCTCGAATGCCCGTGTGCTCATATTGGCCGCCTGGGCAAAGGAATCGGTGGGATAGCGCAAGACCACCCACTTCGTTTGAGCGATGCGAATATCGGTGTGGACGGCCTTCCACCAGTGCTGCTGGTAAAGGTCCATTTTTTCATGAGGCACGTCGGCAAACTGGCTGCTGTTCGCGGCGCCGCGGATACCAATGTAGGCCTGCACCAGCTCCATCTGGGCCGACTCCACCTGTCCGGCGAGCTTCATGCTTTCTTCGGTGGCCGTTTGGTAAAGCGAGCGAAGCACCGTGTTCGACTTCCACGACACGAGTGGAACGGCGCCGCGTTCGGCAGCCTTTTCGATGAGCCGGCAAACGAGGATCGGGTCCGGTAAGTCGAAGGCTTCGATGAGCACTTTCTCGCCGCGCTCGATGGTGCAGCTGTGGTCCAAAAGCAAATCGGCCAGTCGATCAATCCGTGGGTCTTGCATGAGGAGTATTCCGTTAGTGCCAGGCGAGTTTAAGAAGCGTTCGGCCGGCTGCAAACCGTCGCCGGAGTGAATGGTCAATTATTTATTACGGGCGACCGACCCAATATGGGTCGGCTATGTATTCTCCGGTGTCGCTCTATAATGGAGCAGGCACGCAGAAAGTGTCTGGTACATTATAGGGATTCTCTATGACTACGGAACCTTCTCATCAACCGGCCGAAGGGGCGTCGTTTGCCGAAACGGCGCTCGCACTAGGCGGCAAGAGTGCGGACGAAGCTCGCCGGACGGGCGCGATCGATACGGCTGACGACCAGGTGGAAGCCCTGTTCGCGCCGGAATATCAAACAGTGAATAGCCCGGCGCATCGCGCGGTGTGGGATCGTGGCGTACCGGCCGAGTTGTTTCAAAGCACATCGCCGACCACCCCGCCTGATGTGCAGCAGGTAATGGACAATTCGATCGCAGCTGTGCAACGACACCGAGCAGCCGGCACATTGTTAAACGCGGATCAAAAGATCGCCGATCCGGTGCTTGCTGATTTGGGGGCGGCCGGCTATTGGGGGCTCTTGGTCGACAGGGCGCATGGTGGATCGGGTGCGCCGTTCAGTTCGTTTGCGCCGTTTCTCACGCGGATGGCGCTCGTCGATCCGACGATCGCGGGACTCGCCTCGGTGCATGGTTGTATCGGCGCCGTCGACCCCGTGCGCACGTTCGGCGATGCGGAGCAAAAGCAGCGATTTCTGCCTGGGCTGGCGAATGGCACGCGCTTGAGCGCGTTTGCGCTTACCGAGCCGTGCGCCGGCAGCGATCTTACCGCACTGCGCACGACCGCTCGCCTGGAAGGAAACGAATATGTGGTGAATGGTGAGAAGCTGTTTATCACCAATGTAGTGCCGGGACGCACGATCGGTTTGGTGTGTTTGATCGACGGCAAGCCGGCGGTGCTTATCGTCGAGTTGCCGACGAAAGAAAACGAGCAGTTTCAACTTCGCAAATATGGTCTGTGGGCGCTCAAACATACCTACAATCGTGGCATTATTTTCAAAGATTTCCGCGTGCCGGCCGAGAACCTGCTTGTCGCGCCGCGCGGCGATGGTTTGACGGTTGCTTATCACGGGCTCAACTTGGGTCGGATTGCCTTGTGTGCCAACGCGGCCGGCACGATGCGGCTCATGATGGCCAGCATCATTCCGTGGGCCAGGTTCCGGCATACGTACGGGGCGGCGATCGCCACTCGTGAGCTGGTTCAACGGCGATTAGGCGAACTGGCGGGGCTGATCGTGGCTTGCGATGCGCTCGTAGCCTGGTGTGCCGGCTTGATTGACCAAGGCTATCGCGGCGAAATGGAGTGCATCGTTGCAAAGGTTTTCGGCAGCGAAGCCCAGAAGCACGCGGCGATCGAATACTTCATGAAGACGCACGGCGGCCGCTCGTTTCTGCATGGGCACAGCTTCGGTGACAATATTCATGAATATCTCGCCCCGTGCATCTACGAAGGCGAAGGTGAGATGCTTTCGATGGGCTTCTTCAAGTCGCTCGTCAAGGATCATGGCAAGACGTACTTCGAGCCGATCGGCAAGGCATTAGCCGCCTCCGGCATTCGCCAGCCGAACCCGTTGAACCCGGCCCATGCCTGGGCGCTCAAGGGCGTGGCGTTTCCCTATTTGAAGTGGATGGCGGCCCGCCGGCTGATGCCGCTGGTCGAAGCCAAGCTGCCCCACATGCCGAAGAGTCTTCGGGAACATGCCGAGTTTGCTTGCGAGAAATTACAAAGGATGGCCCTGGAAATCTCCAGCACGATGAGCCACTTCCAATTGAAGCTGGCCGATCGGCAATGCCGGATGTCGGAGCTATCGCAGCGCTGCCAGGACCTGATTACGATCCTGACCACCAGCTTGTACGGTGCTCGTCAGGACGCCCCGCTGGTTCGCGATGCGGCCGATCTTCTTTGCGAAAAGCTGCGGCAAAAGCTGCTCGGTCGCCGATCGACGAACTACTACTTCCGCCGTGTGACTCAACTCGGCGAAGCGATTGCGAACGGCCAATTCCGCTCGATCGCTGGTGTCGAGGCCGAGAAGATTTTGATGCCGTACGAACAGTCGTGGAACTGTTGCTGATGCTGCGCGGCGTAAACGCCGCCGCTAAAGGGCTTGTTGCATGGGTCGCAAAAAAGAAAACCTCAGCCGTGGAGACCGAGGTTTTCTTGGGAGCTTGCCTGTTGCTTATACCGTCGGTGCCTAGCAGCATTCGCAGCAGCAAACCGGCATGTTATTGATGCATACGGTGCAATCACAGCCGCAATCCTGGCAGCAACCCAAACAACGACACATGGCTTGAATCATCTTTAAGCAGTTTTTGTCGGTCGTCGAGCAGCACAAGCAGACGCCGTTGGCCAGCATTTCGCAGGTGCAATCACAGCACTCGAAGCGGCAATCACAGCACATTTCGCCATCACGCATACATTGCACGCTACACATGCAGCAATTCAAAGCCTGGCACATGCTTTGAAGCGTCATGCAGGCCATTTCGTCGTCGCAGGTGCAGTAGATCTTGCAGCCGCCCTTGCATTCTTCGATGCGAATATCGCAGCGCGGAACGAGGCACTCGGCCGCGGTAGCCGACGATCCGCAAACTTGGCTCGGGCGTTGTGTTTTCGTCGAGCAAGCATCTTTGCTCATCATTGCGTTGGTCATAGTTAACCCTTTTTTCCGTGCTTGGCGCTGGCCTATGGGGAGTTCATTCAGCTTGCGCAAGAGAATATTTACGTGAGAATACAACTTCCCGTGCTCGGGTCGGTTTCTGATCCAGGCAGAAAAGGGTAGCTCACGGTTGGCTTGCTCTTTGCGTTATTCATCTGACATCAATTCAAGGTGGCAATCGTCGCACGACGCGTTGAGCCTTGATATTTGGATCGATCCTTATCTTTGGAATAACCGGCTTCGTAATCGTCAGTTGGGTTCCAGCTCCGCGGATTCTCCACGTTTATGCTATTGCTCCGAGAGAGGTGGCCAGCCGTTGGAGCTCTTCGCTTTTGGCGGGGCGGAGGATTGTTCGGTACATGTGATTCATCGGCGCCGAAGTCGTTTATAGAGTGGGTGGGCCGCTTGCGTTCTGGGTGTTGGCTGGACATGATTTATTGCGACATTGTGTTTGTCGTGGCTTTGAGTTTAGTGGTTGGAGACGGCGTGGCCGCCGCCGCTAAAGGGGCCAAAAGAATTGCGTGGTTTGAGCGATCATGTTTAGCGATTCTGCCGCAGAGCAACCGTTGCCTACCGAACCGTCGCCGCTGCGCAGTGTGCATACGACGAGTTTTCCCACGATTCTCGACGAGTTGCAAAGCTCGTTGTTCGTGACCACGTATCAAGCAGGCAAGCTGGTCATCCTTCGCTCAGATGGCGGCGTCATCAACACACACTTTCGCGCGTTCAACAAGCCGATGGGGTTGGCGATCGCGCCGGGCCGACTGGCAATTGGAACCGCAGTTGATGTCTGGGAGTTTCGCAATGTGCCAGCGGTCGCGGCGAAACTCGATCCGCCGGGAAAGCATGATGCCTGTTACTTACCACGATCAGCGCATGTGACGGGCGACATCCAGATTCATGAGATGGCGTATGCCCGCGACGAAGTGCTGTTCGTCAACACCCGATTTTCTTGTCTTGCTACGCATGATTCGGATCACAGTTTCGCGCCGGTGTGGCGGCCAAAATTTATCACGCAACTGACGCCCGATGATCGTTGTCACCTCAACGGGCTGTGCATGGTCGACGGCCGACCGAAGTGGGTGACCGCGCTGGGCGCAACCGATACGGCTGGCGGTTGGCGGGAGAATAAGAAGAGTGGTGGCATTCTGATCGATGTCGAGACCAATGAAATCGCTGTCCGAAATCTATCCATGCCTCACTCGCCACGATGGCATGCGGGTCGATTGTGGCTGCTCGAATCGGGGACTGGCAGCTTGGGGACGGTGGATCTCGACACGGGTAAATATGAGCCCATGGTTCATCTCGACGGCTTCACTCGCGGTTTGGAAATGGTCGGCAACTTGGCGTTCGTAGGGCTCTCGCAAGTTCGCGAGACGGCCATTTTCAGCGGCATTCAGATCACCGACCGGCTAAAAGAGACCGAGCGAACCTGTGGCGTGTGGGTGGTGAACATTCAGCGGGGCCAGGTTGTCGCGTTTCTCAAATTCGAGGAAGCGGTCCAAGAAATTTTTGCCGTGGCTTTGATTCCAGGCGTTCGTTTTCCAGATTTGATCAACGACGATAGTGAGTTGATCGGCAGCTCGTTTGTGTTGCCCGACGCGGCGCTGCGCGATGTGCCGGCGGAGATGCGATCGTCTGTATAGAGCGGATTATTTCTTTTCGTGATCATGAGCGTGTTAGTTAGAGATTCGGCGTTGCCGCCGACGCTAAACGCTGCATAAAGGATGTAATCCTGCTTGTGTCGTGCTACGATACTTCTTCGACGATTGCCATTCCTTTTTGCTCCCCTTTACAGGCCCACCATGAACCCGTGTTTCCGCTGCATCGCTGTCCTCTGCTTGAGCCTGCTAACCTGCACACAACCATCGATCGCGGTTGCTGCCGGGAAATCGAAATTGAAGGAAGGGGACCGCAAATCGCAAGAGAAACTCCGCGCGTTGATCATCGATGGTCAGAACAACCACGATTGGAAGACGACCACGCCGTTGTTGAAACGGGCTCTCGAAGCCAGCGGCCGGTTCACGGTGGATGTCGCGACCACGCCGCCGGCGAAGCAAGACAACAGCGACTTCAAACCAAACTTTGCGAACTACGATGTTGTCATCAGCAACTACAACGGCGAGCGCTGGCCAACCAGCACGGAGAAGGCATTCGAGGCGTTTGTCGCAGGAGGAGGTGGATTTGTTACGGTCCACGCCGCGGACAATAGTTTCCCCGATTGGCCCGAATACAACCGAATGATCGGCCTTGGTGGTTGGGGTGGCCGCAATCAGCAATCGGGCCCCCGTGTCTACCTCGACGAGCAAGGGAAGATAGTTCGCGACAAGTCGCCCGGTCACGGCGGCCATCATGGCCAGCAACACGAGTTCCAAGTCCGCTCGCGCGATGCCAAGCACCCGATCATGCGCGGATTGCCAGCCTTGTGGCTGCACACGAAGGACGAACTTTATGACTCGCTCCGTGGCCCGGCCGAGAGCTTGCACGTACTAGCGACAACCTACTCGGCACCGGAGCAGGGAGGCACCAGCCGCCACGAACCGATGCTGATGACAATCGAGTACGGCAAGGGCCGCATCTTTCACACGGTTCTCGGCCATGCCGATTATTCGTTGAACTGCGTCGGTTTCGTGACGACATTCACGCGCGGCGCCGAATGGGCGGCGACAGGCCAGGTGACGATTCCATTACCCAATAATTTTCCCGCGGCGGATAAGTCGAGCCCGGCCAATCCATGAAGCCGGAGCTGAATTCGCCAGAATTCTGGTAACTTTAACTCTCCATCATGAAAACCCTAACCAAAGAACTTTGGATGAACGTTCCGCAGCGGCGGGCGATCGTGTCGATCCATCGTGAGGTGGAAAAGCTTGTTGCCGAGAGCGGAGTGCAAGAGGGCCTCGCACTGATCAATGCAATGCATATCACCGCCAGTGTGTTCATCAACGATAACGAGTCGGGCTTGCATCGCGATTACGATAAGTGGCTCGAAGAGCTAGCGCCGTTCGACCCGTCGCCCGAGCGTTATCATCATAATCGCACCGGCGAAGACAACGCCGATGCCCATCACAAGCGGCAGATCATGGGACGCGAAGTGGTCGTGGCAATCACGGATGGGAAACTTCATCTCGGCCCATGGGAACACATCTTCTACTACGAGTTCGACGGGCAGCGAAAAAAACGCGTGCTGGTGAAGATTATTGGGGAATGATCAGGTTACGGAATAAACCCAAAAGAATAACTTCATTGGAGTTTGATTATTGACCATTTCCTCTTCTCCATGCCCTCT
>CAZGMU010000277.1:0-6834 GCA_964526975.1 uncultured Planctomycetaceae bacterium | reverse complement strand
TCGGTGATCAACCTCCACGCTCCGAGCTTCAACAAAAGCTTCGGCGGCGACCCGGCGCCAGGCGCCCCCAAGCAGCTTGTCGTTCAATATCGCATCAACGGCAAAAGCGGCGAGGCAAAGTTCGCTGAAAACGAAGTGATCATGCTCCCGGTGCCGAAGTAATCTCCACGGCAACCGCAGCCAACCACCACTTCGCGTCGTCATTAATCCATATAGCCGGACCGCCACGCGGTCCGGGCTCTAGCGATATCGCCGGCAAATGCCGCAGCCCGCCATCGCCATGAGCAACAGTGCCAACGCGCTCGGCTCCGGGATGGTCGTCGTCTCTAGCGACATGCCGGCGAACGCCGTCATCACGCCCGGGCCGGCGCTGTTGGAATAAATCAGCCGCTGCAGCGAGAAGTCGAAGCTGCGAAAACCATCGTCCGTCTGGTTCTTGAGCGGATCGATCATAACCCACACGGTATCGCCGACGTTAAGCGCACCGAGCATCCGGTCGAAGTTAGCGAGTGCGCCGCTCGTCAGCACACTTTGCGCGGTGCCGATCGGCGTGTCGTTGACATAGACCAGCACTTGCAGGCCGTCTTCCTTCGTCGCCAGCGCGCCGTTGCTCTTCTGGATCGAGCTATCGGCGATGCGATACAAGCCGGCGCCGTCGTCTGCCTGGATCGTGTAGCCGGCGATCGCCATGTATTTCGAATTCCCTGGATGGCCTCCGTCGGCCGTCAGCGAAAGGAAGTCATCGTTGTGAGTCTTGGGGTTCGGCGCCGTCGTAGCTCCGCCGGTCGTGTTGTAAGCCTGAGCGGTTTCACTCCACACGAGCGATGCGTACGTAGACGACTTGCCCACCTTCTTCTTTGGGTTCCAAGCGTACTTCCAGCCCGCCGCCGGGCCGCCCCCTTGAAAATCGGATTGGTAGTCGCTGATCGAAGTCCAACTCGCGGTATAGCCCAGTGGATCGCCGACCGAAGTCCCCGAGGCGGGCGACGTGATCGTTACCGTACGGCGGCGAAGCTCCGCATCGCTCCAACGATCCCAGATGCCTTTCTGGCTATCGGTGTAGTAGACGTAAAACGATTGCCCCGTGCGCGACGGCTCGGAGCCAGTGCCGACGATCGACGGGTAAAACTGCTCGCCGGCATCAACCGCAAGCGGCTTGCGCGACGACCATTGAATGCCGTCCGGCGAAGTGGCGTAATACAAATCGCCGCCGTCGCCCGACCACTGCGAGCTGACCATCACAAGCTGGTTGATGTGGTCATTGTACGACACGCTCAGCCACGAGTTGGCTGGGTTCACATTTTCGAGATGCGAGGCTTTGCCCCCCAGACCCGATTGAGTCCAACTGCCGTTGTAATACTTGGCGAAGTTTGTGTTTCGGCCCACCAGAGCGTTGTTCATGATGTCGGTCATTGAAGCGCGGGCGACGGCCACCTCGGCCGTCGAGCCGTCGGCCAGCCAGTCTTTGTAGTAAACGTTCATGTAGCCGTTGACGATGGCGAACGACCCGCCGCCGACCTCTGCATTCCCAGCCGGCAGATTCGGGCGAATGATCACGCCCAAATCACGGAACTCGCGGCCGTCGGTCGAGATGGCCATGCCCAACATGCTGTAAAACTGTTTTCCTTTGCCGCCATCTTCCGCGTGATAGATCATGAGCCGCGCGCCGCTGTACGGATCTTCGTACACCGGGCCGCCTGCGACATAATTGAACGTCTTTTTGGGGATCCCCGTAATTGAGATCTTCTGTTTTGTCGCGCCGGGGTTGCTTAGCGTACCGGTCGTCATCACCGGCTTCGTCGAATTGGCCGCGTAGAAATCGTACGTGCCGTTGCCGTTGGAAATCACGCCGAAGTTGCCATCCGGCCAATTGGCACCTCCGGCCGACTTGCGCTGCGACTTGGAGTAGATCACCTCCGCGGCGCCGATGTTGAAGTCGATCGCGAAAGCTGCCTCGACACCGATCAATAAGCTCGCGAGAAGAGCAGCCGGCTTCGACAACGAGAGCACAGCGGTCCGAACATTGGCAATGGATCGTAGAGGATTCATTTGCGACTTCTCAGCTAGTAGTTTCGGAAAGAGATCGCTCCGAAAATTTCACTGGCGGTGATTGCAATTCACGGCGCAGAGAACAATCAGAAGCCCGAATTACAGGCTAATTGGGCCAAAAGGCGCGCAAAGAAACGTTGCCAAAATGCAACGGCGGTCGGCCGCTTTATAGCGGTCGAGGCCAGACGTAGGGGTTACGCCGGAAAAGAAACCGACGGAAGAGTGCCTTGAAAGTAGCTGGATTCGCCAGAATTCAGACTAACCCGGAATATCTGAATTCTGGCGAATCCAGCTACCACCACTTTTATGCGGCCGCTTGCCGGAGGGCAGGCTTGCTAGAGATGGCATCCAGAATTTGATCCGCGAAAGCATCGGCTGGCCGAAGGCTATGGCGCTCGCGAACCGCGCGAGCAGCGCGCTGCCCCATTTCACGCCAATCGTCGCGGCGACTCCAGGCTCGCTCCAACACCTCGTCGAGCAGCTCGGCGGTGGCGGCGGGGGCGATGAAGCCGGATTCGTTGTCGTCGACGAGCTCGGCCGCGCGGCCGGTGTTCGTCGTGATCGGCACGCGGCCACACAACATCGCCTCGATCAGCGAGAGGGCGTTCCCCTCGGCTCGCGACGGCAGCAGCAATCCGTGATGCTCCGACCATAGTTGTTCGATATTGTTGGAAACGCCGCCGTACGAAATCTGGCGGTGCAACCCATGAATATCAAGTGCGCGACGGAACTGATTCAGATTACCGTTGTCGTGTCCCCACAGCGTAACGTGCAGCGACCGGGAGCGCCACTTCGGCTGCCGCAACACACGAATAATCAAATCCTGGCTCTTGGTGAGGTAATGCACACGAGCCACGCATGCAAGTTTCCAAAGAGGCGTCGTCGCGGGCCAACTGGGGTTGGCATCCGCACTCACGGTAAACGGATTGTCCACGACGACCGCCCGCGGTAAATCGACCGCGATGTTCGATTCGATGATTTCGCGATTCTCATCGGAAACGAAGAAACAACGTTTCGCGTCGGCATAGGCCGACCGATAGTCGTCGATCAGCCGTGTGTCCATCCAGCTATGCGCGCCAGCCGCCTGCAGCACGATCGTGTAGGGGATACCCAGCATGCGGCAAGTCGTGGCGATCTGTGGATCGTCGGTGTGGCACGAAAACGAAATGACGACCAAATCGGGCCGGTAATTCCGTAGCCAGCGCATGTGTTGCAGCCGAGTCAGCCGCAATGCCTGCAGTATTTGACGAAGCGTGCGACCCATTCGCCGACGCGAGCGAAAATGAGGCTCCGCTCCTGCCTCGATCAATCGCTGCAATGGGACGGCAACCGCCGGCCATTTGAGGCAGTTGAACGCCACCTCATGACCGCGCTCGAGCAACTTCCCCGCAGCTCTGCTCCACAATTCCTCGCTGCCGCCCCACGGCAGGCCGCACATTGTTGAAAAAAACGCGATTCGCATGTGGTTTCCAAATCGATGTACGGCATGCTACGCCGTTAACCTTAAAAAGATCTCACGCAGAGGCGCGAAAGCGCAAAGTAAGAATGAATAGAACCACAAAGGCACGAAGGGCACGAAGAATTTTGGAAGTGGCTGCAAAAGACCTGTTCATTCTTTCTTCCTGGTGATCTTCGTGTCCTTCGTGGTTCCATTCCTTGCTCTGCGCCTTAGCGCCTCTGCGTGAGCTTCTCTTGAAAAAGGTTAACAGCGCCGGGTGGCGCCGAGTAAAAAGGTTCTCTTTTCTCTATAGGAATTCTATCAAAACCGTTTCCAAGGCACCCTCACCCCGGCCCTCTCCCAAGGGGAGAGGGAGTTTTGTTAGAGTCTCTTAGCTTTGAGTTCACGCCGCGCGTTTCGATCGCGACAACGGTGGTTGTGTTCTCGAAATGGCGCACAACCCCGCAATGCATTTGATCGGGCGATCGAGATCGTCGAGCTTGGTCACATTGGGGCCGTCGATCCACTTGCTTGGACGCGAAGGAGTCGACGGGTGCCACAGGTGGTATCCATGCGTGAACGGAAGCGATGTCGCGATCCGCAAACCTGCTTTGCGAAGGCGGAACGCGATATCATCATCTTCGCAGCCCCAGCCGACGAAGCTTTCGTCGAAGCCGTTCACGGCCTCGAAATCTTCGCGTGAAATCCCGATGTTGTAACCCGTGAGTTTCGGCTTCTTCGGATGGCGTATGAATCGGTAGTATTGTTCTTTGAACGTCTTGCTGAAGAGGCGTCGCCGTTCGTCGCGCGAGATCCATTTGCGATAGGCGCCCGACTTGATCGCCTCTTCATCGATTTGCGCCGTGGCTTCTTGCCCCAGACGGTAGCAATCGCCGGCGCGAACGACCCTGGGCCGGCGGGCTATTAATTGTTTCTGCAGGTGGTTGGACGGGAAAATACAATCGCTATCGGTGAAGAGCAGGTATTTCCCGCTACTCGCCCGGACACCGTCGTTGCGACAAAGCGATACACGATAGCCGTCGTGAGGATGGCTGATCCATTTAACCGGGAAGCGCGCGCTGCGAGCAAACTTCAAAACAATGCTCTGCGACTCATCCAGCGAACCATCGTCCGATACGATCAACTCGAACTTACCGTCCATATTTTGCTGCAAGGAAAGCGACAGCAATGAACGGATCAGGTGCGCGGGACGCTGATACGTGCTGAGGATTACCGAAAGCTCGGGCTTCGATGGCATGCTTACCGCGCGAGGTGGCTGGGAGACCGCACGCCGCATACGACCTGGGCGCGGGCCACAATGAAAGCTGGATATGTCGAGGGAGTGTAGGAGAAAGCTGCCGGTATCGACAAGACGAGACGCTTCAACGGATCGATGCCAGCACTGTTCTCCCATCTCCTACGTGATCAAGCCGGTTCATGGTTTCGATTGATTCATAGGCCTATTTTGCTGCGTTGCGCAACACGTGAAGCAACAACTTTTCATCCATCTGCCTCCAAGCCCCCTCCATTCCACCAGGCCTCGGCGATCGGCTTCACTTTTCGGACGAATTGCACTCATCGTCTCCCCCGAAGCTAGCAACTATCGCCGGTGAAATGCTAGCATCGTAATTGCTGCATTAGGGGCATTTTGCAGGTTTGTGTAGGTGCGCAAAATTCTCCCCCCGGGTTTTGCGCACCTACGTTTCAAGGTCGGTGGTCTTGCTCGGCGCGCAATAGAAGCGGGAACCGATAAGCGTTTCTCATCGGCGTGGTACAGGCTTGGATTGTCAAAGAGCGAGCGAAATAGCGTGATTCAAAGTGGGGTGGGCGTGTCGCCTCGCCACGCGCTTTTGGGCTTTGGCCGCTAGGCGATTTCAAGTTTTAAATACGACACACGCTAAAACACGGTGTTCGTTTCACATTTTATGATTTGTCCATGAAATCTCGATAATCGCAGATCTAGTGTGCTAGCTGGTTCACGAAGCACCGCCGAGGTTCAGGCCAACGTTTGTCGCATTTGTTCTTGGATGCCACAGGTTAGCAGATAGTGAACATAAGTTCAATAGCAAATTGTGGCCAGTTTAAAGTTGTCAGGCTAACACAATGGTTCTTCCAGAAGTTTAGTGGACGACCTCTAACGGGAACAAGAAAGAATGAACTGGAGGAAACAGAGACAACGGAGATTATGGTTATGGTTCGTGGATGGCGGTTCAGTGCATCGAACAACGAGAGGTAGCCTTACATCCTTTGTTATCTCTGTTTCCTCTTGTTTATCCTGTTTTGTTTCGGCCAGAGGTCGCTCACTAACATTTCCGGAAGAACCACCTTTTTCGATTCAAAACGATTGCCCAGTTCCTAGCATTGGCCACGAAAAACACGAGAAGGCACGAAAGTTTTTGTGTGTTTTGTGGTTTCTCCGTCTGGTTGCTGGTGGCAGGCCGGCACTTGTTTTATTCGAAGAGGCTTACGCAGAGGCGCAGGGGGCAGGAATTTTTTTCCCACGAAGGGCACGAAGATCACGAAGAAGAAAGGGTGAATGGGCAGGTCTTTTTCGCAGCCACTTCTAAAATGCTTCGTGGCCTTTGTAGTTCCAATGGCTTTGCGCAGAAAATCGCGCTAAGCCGCAAGCGATTGGATAGCGGCTCTGTGGTAATAGGTCTAGCTTGGGGCTTGGCGTAAGTTTCTGGGCAAAGTCGTGGTTCAATTCATTCTTATCTTTCTGACTTTCCGTTGTACGAGCCAACCGTGGGACCAATGGTTTCCACGGTTGATTTGATTCGTGAAAAGGATTGTCGGCGTTGCGTGGTGCCCGCGAAGACTCCGCTGGACACGAATTACAGCTAGCTTACAATAAGCTCAATTGAGGTCCTCTTTTCTTTTAAGGCTTCTCGGCCGGTGCGGAATCGGTGGCCGGGGCATCGGCGACCGAGCGATTGCTTTCAGACAATGCGGCGGTCGTCGGAGTTGGTCGCGGCGGAGACAAAGCGATGAAGAAGCGCAGGCGCGGATTCACCTTGGTCGAGCTTCTGGTGGTGATTGCGATCATCGGAATCCTGGTGGCGTTATTGCTGCCGGCGATTCAGGCGGCGCGCGAAGCGGCGCGGCGGAGCCAGTGCTTGAACCAACTCAAACAATGGGGAACGGCTTTTCATCTGCACCATGATGCGAAAAAGCGGCTGCCGATTGGGTCGCGCGGTCCGGGCGCCGTCGATTCCCTCGCTCCACGGCAGACGTGGGTGATGCACCTGTGGCCGTATGTCGAAGAGACGGCTTTGGACTCGCAAAACATCCTCACGAAGAATTTCTATGAGCCGCCAGGAACTATCGTCAACACGATGGATGGGTTG
>CAZGMU010000276.1:0-6857 GCA_964526975.1 uncultured Planctomycetaceae bacterium | reverse complement strand
ACACCGACGCGCCGATTCACCGCTACCCGCGTTGGGCACTCCGCTTCTGGCATGGCATGGACTTCTTCACATGGGCGAAACTCATTTCGGCCAATCGCTTTGCTGTCGCACCCTTTCGCTGGTCGATGGTTGTAACGGTTACATTCGTCAGCCTGCTCAATTCGTTCGCGGGCGTGTTCCAGCATTTGATCTATGGCCACGCCATCCGTCGCGTGAAAGTCAAGCAGCCGCCTCTGTTCGTGCTTGGCCATTGGCGCAGCGGCACCACGTTACTCCATGAGCTGTTGATGCTCGACCCGCGGCACACCTGCCCAACGACGTACGAGTGCCTTGCCCCGCACCATTTTCTTTGGACGGGATGGTTTCTGCCGTCGTTGATCAACTTCCTGTTGCCAGCGCAACGACCAATGGACGATATGCCGGCCGGCCTCGATCGTCCGCAGGAAGACGAGTTTGCGCTGGTGAATCTTGGCGTACCGTCGCCCTACCAGGCGTGGGCGTTTCCCAACCACGGACCGGTTGCCGACGAGTACCTCGACCTGCGCACGCTGCCTGCCGCCGAGCGCGAATGGTGGAAAAGCAAATGGTACGACTTCGTTTGCCGGATTGCTCTCAAGACCAATCGCCGGATTGTGCTCAAATCGCCGACCCATACAGCCCGCGTTAAAACGATTCTCGAGATTTTCCCCGACGCGAGGTTTATTCACATTGTCCGCGATCCACTTAAGCTGTTTCCTTCGACGGTCCGGCTATGGAAATCGCTCAGCACGGTTCAAGGATTCCAGAAGCCCCGCGATGATGCCGGCTGGATTGAAGGCCATGTCTTGGATCAGTTTGTTCGCATGTACGAGTGCTTCGAGCAGGATCGCCAGCTTGTGCCGCCGGGCCGCTTGATTGATATCCGCTACGAAGACCTCGTAAAAGACCAGGTGGGGCAAATGCGATCGGTGTACGAACGACTCAACTTGGGAGACTTTGCCCCTGTTGAGCACGCGTTGCGACAGAGAACTCAAGAAACGCGTGATTACCGCCCCAACAAATACACGCTACCACGCGAGATGGCCGACCGGGTCCGTGGTCGCTGGGCGCCGTACTTCCAGCGTTACGGTTACGATGCATAACCCGCGCCCCCTTGTTCCCACCACGCTCTGCGTGGGAACACAAGTCCCCGCCGCTCTGCGGCATTCGCTTGGTAGTAGGCAAGGGCGCTGGCAGAGCACTCGACGCAGAGCGTCGGGAGTAGTGCGTTCCCACGCAGAGCGTGGGAACGAGGTTGCTAAGCCGCCCGTGGCGGCATCGGCAGCTTCTTACCCTTCAGTTGATACACATACGCCAGCACTTCGGCGACCGCCGCATAAGAGTCGGCTGGAATCGGCTTGCCGATGTCCACTTCCTTGTAGAGCAATTGCGCGAGAGGCTTCCGCTCGACGATCGGAATATTATTTTCTAGCGCGAGCCGCCGAATCCGCTGTGCCAGAACGCCCGCTCCTTTCGCCACCACGACTGGCGCCGCCATCTCTTCTGGATCATATTGGACCGCGATGGAGAGCTCGGTCGGGTTCGTAATGATGACATCCGCCTTCGGCACACTACTCGAAATGCGATTCATCACCATCTGCCGCTGAATCTGCCGACGGCGTGCGATGACCTGCGGATCGCCTTGTTGGTTCTTCATTTCTTCGCGGATCTCTTGATGAGACATTCGCAAATCCTGCTCATGCTTCCAGCGTTGCAGTCCGTAGTCGAAGAGCGCCAGGATCAAGAGTGCGAGCGCGATCCAGAGCGTGGTTTTCATCAAGATGTCGATCATCAGCTTCCCCAGATCGGCGATATCCAGGCCACCGGATTGCAGCACTTCGTCCCAGCGTAACCAAACCACTACCGATGCCACTGTTGCGACAATCAGCACCTTTACCAATCCGAAGCCTAGTCGCGATGTTCCGCTCAACGAGAAGATCCGTTTGAGACCGGCCATCGGACTCACGCGGCTGATATCTGGCGCGATGCGGTCTGGCAGCCAGAGCAGGCCGAACTGAAAGACATTCACCAGCACGCCGCCCAACATTGCGAACCCGAGAATCGGCAGCAACACGATCGAGGCAGCGTAGCCAATCCTCATCCAGGAATTCACCATCGACTCCTGGCTGGGATAGAGATCGCCCGCCTCGGCCAACTGCTGGCGGATGAGCTTGGCGAAAAAATCCACGACGGCTCCGCCGAACATCATCAACAGCAGCACGCCGAGCATCAGCATCGCCGCCGAGGCCAGGTCTTGGCTAAACACGACCTGCCCCTGTTCGCGCGCCTCCTGGCGCCGATGAGGGGTCGCTTCAAATGATTTTTCACCTGCCGACTCGGCCATCAGAGCGTTGACGGTTGAAAGTTGAGAGTGGAAGGCCGGAAGTTAAATTCAGTTGTTACCCGCCGCTTGCGGCTTAGCGCGTCCCCACAACCACCTCGCGCAAATTTTGCAGCACCTCCAGCGTTGGATCCTGAAATGTCCACGCCACCATCCCCACCGAAAGAAACAACAATGCCAATCCCAACAGCGCATTCACGCTAAATCCCACCGCAATCACATTGATCTGTGGTAATGTACGACTAATGAGCCCCAGCACGAGGTTTGAGAGTAACAACGCGACCATCAGCGGCGCGGCAGCTCGAATGCCGAGCGCAAAGCTCTGTGTCAGCACATTCACCAAGACATCGACAAAATTAGACCCCAACGACGCTTGGCCCGGCGGAGCCATGGTGAACGTATCCAGCAGCGCCTCGGTCATAATTCGATGCCCGCCCACGGCCACGAAAACCGCCAGTGTCACGAAGTAAAAAAGCTGCGAAAAGACTGAAACATCGTCGTCAAACCCCGGGCTAAACACCTCGGCCAGCGACAACCCGCTGAGCTGGCTCACAATCTGCCCGGCCACCTGAATGCCCGAGAACAGAATGTTCATTCCAAACCCCAGCAATAGCCCTACGAGCGCCTCGCTCGCCAGCATCCGGCCATAGCTGCCCATGTCTTCAATCGCCGGCATCGAAGTGTTCAAAAACGCCGGCGTGACCAAGAGCGACATCATCACCGCGATGAGCGCTCGCACACGTCGCGGCAACGACTGCGTGCTGAAGATCGGCGCCGTCATCACGAGCGCCCCGGTCCGCGCAATCACAAGCGTGAACACCATGAACCGGCTGATCAAAAATGTTTCAAGCCCAGGCATAAGTAGGTCCGCCGAGCCGAGGCGGACCCGCCCTCAGCTATTGGCGCTTAATCTTGTTGCCGCTCGGTTCGCGGAAACGACTGGTCACAACGAATTCGGAATATTGGCAATCAACTCGCGCGAATACTCGATCAACCGCGTCAAAATCCAAGGCAGCGACAGCCCCAGCGCCAGCACCATCGCAATCAGCTTCGGCACAAACGCCACCGTTTGCTCTTGAATCTGTGTGAGTGCCTGAATCAGGCCGACGACGAGGCCAATCAGCGTTCCCGCGACCAAAACCGGCGCGGCAATCAGCGTCGCCAGTACAAGTGCTTCGCGCGCAAGATCAACAGCGTCTTGTGGATGCATAAGGCGTACTAACAGTTCTGTATTCAAAAATCGTAGCTGGATTCACTAGAATTCAGGCACTCTGTGCTTTTCTGAATTCTGAAGAATCCAGCTACGTTGTTTGGATCGATCCATCTTCTAAATGATATGAAAACTTTCAAGCAACATTTTCACCACCAGGTGCCAGCCGTCCACCAGCACGAACAACAGCAGCTTGAACGGCAGTGAAATCAGCACCGGCGGCAGCATCAGCATGCCCATCGAAATCGTCACGCTGGCCACGACGATATCCAGGATCACGAACGGCAAATAAATCTGAAATCCGATCAGAAAGGCCGTCTTCAGCTCGCTGAGCATATAGCCGGGCAGCAGTGCCAGCAGCGGCACTTCCGTTTCGCCTTCGTGCGGCTCGTAGTACACATAATTTGGCGTCGAACCTTTCGCCACCTGTGGCTCAGGCAGGTATTTCATGAACAAATACACGTCATCGTCATTCTTCGTGGCCTGAATTTGATGGGCCATGAACTTGCGAATCGGCAACACGCCGCGCTCAAACGCCGTGTTCAAATTGATTTCATTGTTTGTGTACGGTCGAATGCCCTTCTCGTACGTTTCTGTCCACACGGGAGCCATCAGAAGCAATGTCATGAATAACGCGATCGACGTTACTACCTGGCTCGGCGGCAACTGTTGCGTGCCAAGTGCTTGCCGCAACAATCCAAGCACGACGATGATCCGCACGAAGCCGGTCGTCATGAGCAAGATCGCGGGAGCGAGGCTCACCACGGTGAGCAGCAGCATCACCTGCAGTGTCGAGGCTAGTCCCTGCGGGCTGGTCCATTCCGCGGGCCCGCCCATTGCCTTGGGAAGCAATTCCGCGACAGGCGAATCTGCCTGACCAAACGCGGTTGAGCTAATCAAAACACACGCGATGGCCGATAAAAAGATGCGACGAGATAGAGCGCAAGCCGTCAGCGACTGGCAAACCCAGCGCTGTGCCCGTTGATGAGTTGTGCAAACGCTCGCGCTACACACGGGCCGCTTCTCCTCGGTGCGATCGATACGCGGCGGCTGCCGTCGAAATCGAAGCGGGCAACGACTCGGCGCCCAGGAACCCGGCCGGGGGCGCCTCGCGCGAAAAACTCTGAAACACCTGCTCGAAGGCCTGCGTCGCGCTTTGCGAATCGCGCTGCTGGCAAAGCCCCATCAGCCGATCGACCTCGGCTGGGTCGGTAACTTCGGTGAGTGTTTCCGCTCCACCGGGCGTCAAGGCGACAAGTACCAACTTGTTTCCAACTTTGATGAGCTGCGCGACTTGTTTTGGTGTCAGCGAGACGCGCCCCAACACACTCACCGCGTCGTCGGGCAATATTCCTCGACCAGCCCGCAGGCGTCCGCTGCGCCGCAGCGTCCAGGCGAATAGCAAAAACGCTCCAATGACGATCGCGAGCCCCGTGCCCATCGTATAGAGCGATTGCATCGGCACGCCGAAATCAACCAGCCGCCGCGATGCGCTGTCCGGGCGAGAGAGCACACTGGCGTCATGCTCATTGAGTGTACGACTGCTTGGCGGCGCCAGGTGCCGATTCGGTGCTTCGCGCGGAGCGTCTTGCTCCGTGTGTGCTGAAGAAACGACCGCGGGATCAAGCCGCCGCGAAGTGGTGATCGGTTGTGCTTCCGCCACAGTTGCCGGGCCGATTGCCGCCGGCTCGTTTTGCGCGGGCTGTGTCTCGTTCGTTCCCAGGTAGACCGAATTGCCTTTGTCGGCCCAATCTGGTGGCGCGGGCGTCTGCGCTGCGGTTGGTTGTGCGGCTACTATTGCGAGCAAGACAATCGCAACAAGTCTTATGTGCTGAAACATATAGCCATCCGCGCCGTCTGTTCGGCCGGTACGCAGGATCCGAAGACAAGAGGTTCGAGGAGTGCCGCGTCTCTCTCGATGGGAGAGTTTTGTGGCGGTAGCTTATAGGCCGAGAAGTGCGGCGGGGCTAGAGCAAACGCGGCCGACAGCACTCAGGTGGCAGCGTTGCTGGCGCGACGTAGCTGAATTCGCAAGAATTCGGCCCTCATGAACCGCGGCCGAATTCTTGCGAATTCAGCTACGCTGGAACAGCGCACAGCATGTTACGCCGCGTCGCCGCTGATCAACTCGGCGACACGCACACAGAAGTTGTCGTTGAGCACTAGCACTTCGCCACGGGCAATCAGTCGACCATTGGCGTAGATATCGACCGGGTCGCCGGCCAGCTTGTCGAGCGTCACAACCGCTCCCTGCTTCATCCGCAGCACATCTTCGAGCTGCATCTGCGTGCGGCCTAATTCGATCTTGAGGTCGAGCTGCACATCGCGCAGCAAGTCCATACTGGCCCGCTCGTTGGCTGGTGCAGCGCCGAAAAGGTCTTTCAGCTCAAACGGCTGGACGCCGGGCGGCAGCGGCGCTGCCGTGTCGTTCAAAGAAGACAAGGCCGCTTGTGCCTCGTCCAGCAGCGAATCCACGCTCGCCCGATCGGCTCCGCCGGTCGAGGCCAGCGTTTTTTCGATTTCGTCCTGAGTGAGTTGCTGCGAATCGTCTGCCATCGAAAATCCGTTTCCCTATCGCCGGGCCAGCGCCGCGTGGCTACCGCTCGACGAAGTTAAACCGGCTGAAGAGCACTTCCTTCAGCATGGGCTCGCCCAACGCGCGGTTGGTTTTCTCCAATAACTGCCGTTTGATCAAGCCCAACCCGGCGTCGGTCAGGTCGCCCGACTCGGCCGAGTGCATCGTCAGCGTGATTTGCTCGCGGATGCGGGCATTGCTGTTTTCGAAGTGATGCTCGAACGTACGCACGTCTTCTGCTAGCACTGTGCCAAATAGCTCGAAGTCGATCGCCAATGTCGTGTTGGTCGTCGGGTTGTACCGCGTAATGTTGTACGAGCCTAAGTCAACCTCTTTCAGCTTTGGATCGTGCTTATGGCTTTTCTCTTCCTTGTGATGTTCGTCGCTCGATTCGGCGACCTGTCCGCTCGAAGCGGCGGCCAGGTCCTTGGCCAACTTAGCCGTATCTTGAGCCGAGGGTGCTAGCATTGCCGCGCCGACGATTTGCACGATGACGATTATCGAGACGAATGCCACGGCTTTGATTAGCCGAAAGATGCCTCCCTTGCGCCTGGGCGCATCGAGTGTGGTATCGCCTTCCGATCTTTCTGCTGGTTCGTGGGCCACGGTGTCTGTCTCCGCCAAATCGCTACAACTGTCAGCTTCGTTTCAAGCGGACCGCGCGCAGAATATCCACGAGCGATCTTAGAAACCGTAGCTTACACTTTGCGCCC
>CAZGMU010000275.1:5594-6890 GCA_964526975.1 uncultured Planctomycetaceae bacterium | reverse complement strand
CTGCTCGCCGCCCAGCAAACCATCGAAGAGGATGATGACAAGCGGCATTGGTACCAAGGTACGGCCGATGCTGTCCGCAAAAACTTCCGCCACATTCTCGCCCCGGGCATCGAGTACGTGCTGATCCTCTCCGGCGACCAGCTCTATCGGATGGACTACCGCGAGATGCTCGCAACGCATCGGACCGCCGGCGCCGAAGTCACCATCGCCGCCAAGCCCGTCAACCGCTGCGACGCCAGCGCACTGGGCATCATGCGCGTCGACGCGAATGGTCGCGTGGTCGGCTTTCGCGAAAAGCCTCAGTCCGAAGATGAATTGCAAGACGTCGCGACCGACCCCGCCTGGCTCGAAGCCCGCGGCATCCAGGCCAACGGCCGCGACTGCCTGGCCAGCATGGGCATCTATCTGTTCGATCGCGAAACACTCGTCGACGCGCTCGAAAAAACCAACTACAGCGACTTCGGCAAAGAAGTTTTCCCCGCCTCGATCCGCTCGCGCAAGGTGCAACTCCATGCCTTCGACGGCTACTGGGAAGACATCGGCACGATCCGCTCGTTCTACGACGAGAACCTGCGACTAGCGCTGCCTAATCCGCCCTTCCAACTCGCTTCGGCCACCGCGCCGATCTACTCCCGCGCTCGCTGGCTGCCGCCTACGCGCCTCGATGGTGTCACGATTCAACAAAGCCTCATCGCCGACGGCTGTATGATCGGCAGTGGCACACGCATCGAAAACAGCGTCATCGGCTTGCGTTGTCAGATCGGCAAGAATGTGACGATTCGCAACTCGGTCATCATGGGCGTCGATTTCTACGAAACGCCGGCCCAGCTTGCGGAAAACCGTGGTGCCGACCGACCACCGATCGGCATCGGCAATGGCGCGGTTATCGAAAACGCCATCGTCGATAAAAACTGTCATGTTGGCGCGGGTGCGCAAGTCATCGGCAACCCGGCCCAAATCGAGCGCATCGCCGGCGAGAATTGGGAAATGCTCGACGGCATCATCGTTATCGCCAAAGCCGCCGTCCTCCCCGACGCCTGGAAGCTCCCGTCCCCCTAACCACCCAACCACGCCCTTTGGCGTCGGTCGCCAGACCGAATCTTCCTCATTCCCACCCTATTCCACAAAAAATTAAACCACCTCAACCTCCCCAGCTCCCTCCAATCCTGAGAACCCCTCCAATCCGCAGTGCGTAGAATCGTTTCATAGACGAATCGGCGAACCCGTGTAATATTGAACAAATGGCATCCAGCCCTGGGCAGAGCCTCTTCTGCCCAGGCAAACGCACTTTTTTCT
>CAZGMU010000275.1:2369-5584 GCA_964526975.1 uncultured Planctomycetaceae bacterium | reverse complement strand
GGAGCTTCTTGAATGGCATCGGTTCGACGTTGGCAGCTTGGCACAGCCCTAATCACGACGCTTGTTTTCAGCCTGCTGCTCCGGGCAGAAAAAACATGGGCGGCCGATTCAGCTCCAGCCGCTCAGCAAGAGTCGATCAAGATCGAACCCTACACCGGCAAGCCGATCTTCCTCGACGAGCCCGAAAAAGTAGTGGTTGCCCCAGCCGTCATGTCCAAGGAAACGATCAAAGAGAAGCTCGGCGATGGCCGCGTCGAGCGCGATGTCGCCCATTATTCAGACAACAGTTTCGCTGCCGATGGCAATTACAAGGAGTTCCACCCGAACGACAAAGTCTTCATCGAGGGCCAGTTTAGCAAGGGCCGGCAAAAAGGTGAGTGGAAATACTACTTCGACAACGGCCAACTAAACCGCAAGGTGACCTACAAAGATGGCAAACCCAACGGCGTTTGGGAAATCCACCGAGCCGACGGCACGTTGCAAGCCAAGCGCGGCTTCAAAGACGGTGTCCGCGATGGCGAATGGATCACTTACGACGAAACCGGCAAGAAGCCCCTTGCCGAGGAGCACTACGCCGCCGGCGTGGAAGATGGCGTTTGGAAAACGTGGTTCCCCAGTGGCCAGCTCAAGCTCCAGGTAAGCTTCAAATCGGGCAAGCGCCATGGCACGAGCGTCGAGTTCGATGCAAAGGGGCAAAAGATCGTCGAAGCTGAATACGCCGACGGAAAAGTCCACGGCACGGCGACCCGCTGGCTCCCTGATGGCCGCAAGATCGTCCAAACATACAATGCCGGCAAACTTACCGGCGAATCCAAGCAATAACAAGCGAAGCTTGGCAAAAACCAGAGGCACTAGCGTCGGCCGCCAGGCCGAATCTCCCTCGCCTCGCCCCGACGCCTACGAAAAAGCCCCAATCTGCCCTACAATAACCTCACTGGTTACCGCAGATCTTTTTCGCTGCAATCTTGCCACTAGCATCCTGGTTCATTCGTGCCGCCCACCTCGCCACCGACGTCGGATAAGGACAACTCGCCGCGCATGCGCCCTCGTAGCGCCTGGGTCTGGTTCATCGGTTTGCTGCTGCTCCTTTTGGCGGCCGTTGCCACCCAACGCGGAACGACCGAGCGTGCCGAGATCGATTTCTCCTCGTTTGATGCCAAGGTTCGGGCAGGTCAGGTGAAGTCGCTCGACATCTACGGCTCGGTGGCCTACGGCGAATTCGTCGAGCCGCAAATAATTTTGTCCCCTGCCGAGGCAGCCAAGACCTCCTCCAAAGAAGAAAAGAAATCAACCGATCAGAAACCGCGCACCTTCAAGGAATTTATCGTCACGCTTCCCGGTGAGAATGTTGATTCGGCGATGCTCCACCAATGGCGCGACGCAGGAATCCAGGTCGCATTTCACAAACCTAAGAATTACAGCGACCTGTTGATGCTGGTTTGGCTCGGCCTGTTGATCTTTCTCGTGATCGGCGGCTGGGGAATGGCTCGACGCGCCCGCGACCAGATGATGGGCGGCGGCATGCTCTCCGGAGTTCTGAAAAGCCCCGCCCGCCGCTACCCCACCGAAGGCCCTCGCGTCACGTTCAAAGACGTTGCTGGCCTCGGCAATGTCAAAAAGGATTTGATGGAAATCGTCGAGTACCTCCGCGACCCCACCAAGTTCCACAAACTCGGCGCCCGTGTGCCGAAAGGTGTTCTCCTGATGGGGCCGCCGGGAACCGGTAAGACATTGTTGGCCAAAGCCGTGGCGGGCGAAGCAGGCGTCCCGTTCTTCTCGATCAACGGGTCGGAGTTCATCCAGCTATTTGTTGGTGTCGGCGCTGGCCGCGTTCGCGATATGTTCCAAACCGCCCAAGCAGCCGCCCCCGCGATCCTCTTTATCGACGAAATCGACGCCGTCGGCCGCCAACGCGGCGCGGGCCTCGGCGGGGGGCACGACGAACGCGAACAAACGCTCAACCAGATCCTCAGCGAAATGGACGGCTTCAGCCCCACGAGCACGGTCATCGTGCTCGCCGCCACCAATCGTCCCGACGTTCTCGATCCGGCGCTCCTCCGTCCCGGCCGATTCGACCGTCATATCACTGTCGACCGCCCCACGCTCGCCGGTCGCCGCGAGCTATTCGAGGTCCACTCCCACAACGTGCCCATCGCCGGCGATGTCGATTTCGACCGCCTCTCGCGCGGCACCGTCGGCATGACCGGCGCCGATATCCGCAACCTTGTCAACGAAGCCGCCCTCTGGGCAGCCCGCCGTGACGACACGCTCGTGCATATGCACGACTTCGAATACGCCCGTGACAAAGTTCTCATGGGCGCGGCCCGCGAAGAAGTGATGGCCGAGGAAGAAAAACTCATCACCGCCTACCACGAGGCTGGCCACACGCTTCTCGCCTGGCTTACCCCTGGCTGCGACCGCGTCCACAAGGTCACGATTCTCCCCCGTGGTCGCGCGCTCGGTGTCACGCAGCTCGTCCCCGAGGAAGAGCGCTACAACATTTCACAACAAGACCTGCAAGCCCGCCTCGCCATGCTACTGGCCGGCCGCGCAGCCGAGAAACTCAAATTCGACCAGTTCAGTGCCGGAGCCGAAAGTGATCTCCAGGAAGCGACCCGCCTGGCCCGCCGCATGGTCACCCATTGGGGCATGAGCGAGCGCCTCGGGCCTGTCGCCTACCACACCGGCGAAGATCACCCCTTCCTGGGTCGCGAAATGGCCCAGCATGAACGACAGTTCAGTGAGCACACCGCCCAGTTAATCGACGAAGAAGTGGAGAAAATCCTCCACCGCGCCGCCGACCTTTCCCAGCAAACGCTCCAGCAGCATGCGGAGAAGTTGACGAGCATTGCCGAAGCGCTGATGCAACGCGAAGTCCTCGACGAAAACGAAATCACCGCCCTCATCGGCCCGAGTGTCAACGACTCTCGCCAGCGTTCCGTCAGCGTCGGCCCCGCTCAAGTCGCTACCAGTCGCGACTAATCATTCCCAGCCAATTAGCAGCCGCCGAAGCCTCCGATTCTCTCCCAACTTGCTCGCGCTGCCCTTTCCTCGCCCTTATCTCTCCTGGAACACCTTGAATATCTCATGGGTATCGAAGTAATTATCCACTCGAACGAGCCGCCCTTTTTCGAACTCATAAATGTACTGAGTTAGACCCCGGTAAACCTTGCCGGTCTTGATGAAGCGGGTAGCGTCCTGAAACTGAAGCACCA
>CAZGMU010000275.1:0-2359 GCA_964526975.1 uncultured Planctomycetaceae bacterium | reverse complement strand
CGATGCTCGCCGCAGATTGGAATTTCCTCAGGCCCAGGCGCCCGTAGTATTGCATTCGGTGAAAGGATGTGTTCGTACTCGCTTAGATCGCGCTCATAAGCGTATGCGTGTAGGGCTTGAAGTACATTTGCCACATTCCGGTCTTCGGTGGCATAGGTTCGCAGCTCATCACGCTCGGCCGCCAAGTCGACCACCTCGACCCCGAGCGCGATAGCCAGAAATCGCACGAAATCGGCGCGAATTCGCTGCCCAGCCTCGGCCGTCCGAAGGGTGCGCGCCGCAATTCCGGCAATTTCCGCCAGTTCCGGCTGCGTCCAGCCTCGCATCCGTCGCAACTGCTGCAGCCGCCTGCCGTCTACGGTTAGCCCGCGTCTAGAAATCCGCACTGGCTTCATGGGCCTGCTACCCCTTTCCCGCCAAACTTGCCGCTAACTTGCCGCTTTTCAATCGCCGCTTCCGTTATAGTCGATTTAGCACATTTGGCAATTTCCCGATTCTCAGGCAACAAACGCCCGCTTTTTTGCAAAAATCCGCCGGCTGAAACCCCAGCCTAAAAAAACAATCCAGTTTCCCCCACCAATCGGCCATGGCGCTTTGGCTGGGGCGGAGCGCCCGACGACCCCTCACCAGCGGACTTGCTTCACCGCAAAATCGCTGCTCCGCGGGATCGTGCCAGTTCCACCCCAGCCAAAGGCGGCCGTGGCTAGAGCAAGTTACCAAATTACGTGTCGTGTAGTGGACGTCGAAGCACACAAGAGTTTTAGCGTCGGCGGCAACGCCGAATCTACAACCAATACGCGCCGAATTGGTACGGAAAAAAGTAATCTGCTTTAATAACGGTCTGTATTGCGACAGGGCAATCTCGTCCCAACATTTCAACCCGACCTCGACGCAACAACAACCAGCACCAGCACCTCGCAAATCGCCACCGCGATCGACATCGGCCGCGCCGTGCCATTTTGCGAAAGAGCAACGGCCCCCGCTGCTGCCGCGCCACCCGCATATTGCAGCAGACCAAGCACCGCCGAGGCGGCCCCCGCTTCCTGGCCAAACGGAGCCATCGCCAGCGCCGTGGCATTGGGAAAGATAAGCCCGAGTGTCGCGATGCAAATATACAGCGTCGCATAGAACAGATAGAACCCGCCGATATCGAGTAGCGCCTCGGCCACAAGCAGGCACCCCGCTGTCGCACCGACAACGGCCGCCACGCGCAAAATCCGTTGCGGCGTAAATCGCCGCAGTAGCCAGCGATTAAGCTGCGCGGCAAAATAAATCCCGATCGCCACGCTCGCGAAGAGCATACTGAAACGCTGCGCGGTGAGACCATGCAACTCCATGAACACCATCGGAGCTGCCGTGATGTAGGCGAACAGCGCGCCGTACGTGCAGCCGATCGCCGCGCCATAGCGAAAAAATCTCGCATCGACGAGGATTCCCCAGCTACGCTGCAGAGTAGCCATGAAGGATCGACGTGAGCGTTTTTCTACCGGTAGCGATTCCCCCAGACTGACCGTGATCGCCACCATGCAAATTGCCCCGATCGTAGCCAGCACCCAGAACACGCCTCGCCACGACGCAAACGTGAGCACCAAGCCGCCTAACAGCGGCGCGACCACGGGAGCGATCCCGCTGACCATCATCATGAACGAGTACACGCTCGCCGACCGCACCTCATCAAATAGATCGCGAACCACCGCTCGTGAAACCACCAGGCCTGCCGCCCCCGCGAGCCCCATGAAAAACCGCGCCCCGATCAACCATTTCACCGATGGCGCAAACGCGCACACAGCAGCCGCCAGCGAAAATCCCGCGCATCCAAGGAGCAGTGGCAGCCGTCGCCCCGTCCGATCGCTAATCGGCCCGATTAGAAACTGACCCAAGGCCAGCCCTGTGATAAAAAACGAAAGCGTCAGCGGCACGGTGCCTGGCGCCGCGGCAAGATCGCGCTCAATCTGCGGAAACGCCGGCAAATACATGTCGATCGCCAGCGGCGAAAAAGCCGTGAGAGTGCCCAGCAAAATGATCAATGCCGGCTTGCCGCTCTTGTCGGATAAGTGTTGCATACCCCAAGCGTAGGTGAGCTACCAAAGCAGAGAAAGAGCACAGCCTTGTCGTCCACTGGGGAAAAGATGGAACGCGGAACTCTCCGGCCACGCAAGAATACCCAACCGAGACGGCCGGGCTATATAGCCGAGCCGTTTCGGCTCGACGGAGTATTGCAACCGAGCTTTCTCGCCGCTTCTCGCCCGTTGGTTACTTCTCCACCTTGGCCGTTTTGTAATACTCGACCGTTCGCCGCAGGCCTTCCTCGAATTCCACCGTCGGTTCGTATTTCAACAGCTCGCGGGCCAGCGAAATA
>CAZGMU010000274.1:5164-6906 GCA_964526975.1 uncultured Planctomycetaceae bacterium | reverse complement strand
CGGTAGTTCCCAGCCACGCTCGACCGACCATGCGGCAAAACCCGTCGCCACGACGGCGACACCCACCGATAGCCCCCTCAGCTTCAGCTTCCGCTATCAACCATGGCAGGATGTATTGGATTGGTTCGCCCAAAAGAACGGCCTGTCCCTTTTGATGGAGTCGCCGCCGCCGGGCACGTTCAACTACACCGATAACCGCACTTACACGCCGGCCGAAGCGCTCGACGTGCTCAACGGTGTGCTGCTGACCAAGGGCTACACGCTGGTTCGCCATGGGCGAATGCTCGTGGTAGTAAACTTGGAAGACGGCATTCCGCCGAACCTCGTGCCCGATGTGCCGCTCTCGGAGCTCGATCAACGGGGCGAGTTCGAGTTGATTCGCGTCCTTTTCCCGGTCTGGAACATGTCACCCGAGCAGGCGGCGCTTGAAATCCAGCCGCTGCTGGGTCCCCAAGGCAAAGCGATTTCGCTGCCACAAGCGCGGCAGATTCAAGTGACCGAAACGGGCGGCCGGCTTCGCACGATCCGCTCGGTCGTGAATGCCGTCGAGCAGCCGGAGGCTGGAGCGGCCGGCATGCGCGAATACGTACTCAAATACATCTCGCTCGAAGCGGCCATGCCGACGGTGCGGCAAATGCTAGGTATTCCGGCCGAGGCATACAGCACGCCGGACGGCACCGTGCAGATCACCAAAAGCGCCAGCGGCGAAAAGCTGATCTTCCGCGGCACGGCCCAGCAGGCCGCCCGACTGGCCGAGATCCTGCGGCTCATTGACGTGCCCGAGGCAGCTCGCGGGATCAACGGAGCGCCGCAAATGGAGGTCTACCCGGTCTCCACGGCCGATCCAGAGTTAGTAGTGAAAATGCTGCAAATGCTGCTGCACAATGATCCTAACGTGGTGCTGACGGCCGACAAAGAAGGAGGCAAGGTCATGGCGTTCGCCACGCCGCCCCAGCAGGCCACCATCCGCGCGACGATCGACCAGATGCAGAAGGAATCGAAGCAAGTCGATGTGATCGCCCTGTCGAATGTCGATCCCCAAACGGCCGTCATGGCGATCAACAAGCTCTTTAGCAGCAATGACGACAAGCCAGATCCGAAAGCGCCGCGGGTCGATGCCGATCTCACCACGCGAAGCCTCATGGTACGGGGCACGGCAGGGCAAGTTACACAAATCCGTGAGTTGTTGCGGAAGCTTGGTGAAACCGAAGAGGGAGATGGCGGCGCCACTGCAAAATCACAGCAGCACGTGCGGCTCTTGCCACTCTCGGGCGCGGCCGCCCGGTCGGCCATTTCGCAGATCGAGCAGATTTGGCCGAGCGTTCGCACGAACAAGATCCGTGTTGTTTCACCATCAACCGGCATTCAGAGCTACCGCCCCGGGGATGCCACAAACGGCCCTGCCGTGCAGCCAGCCGCCTCGCCCGCGGATGAAGCAAATCAGCAACTGCAAGAGCTCTGGCAATCGTTACTGAAGGATCGTACCCCCCCCACCAATGAACCGCCAAAAACGGTTCCCGATGGGGCGCGCCTCAAGAAAGATGAGGACCGCGCGGCCAGCAGCGATGTGACCGGGCCATTCCGCCTGGTGGCGACCGATGTGCAACCTGCGCCGGCAGAAAGCGCCGTGCCGAAAAAGGCCGAAACCCCGGCGGTGCCGCAGCCACCTGCCGCTACGAATAATCCGACTCCCCCCCCCCCCCCCCCCCGCCCAAGAGCGCCCCACGGCCGTTGCCCCCCCC
>CAZGMU010000274.1:2656-5103 GCA_964526975.1 uncultured Planctomycetaceae bacterium | reverse complement strand
AGACCTGCTCTCGAACGTCGCCAGCCGCAACGCGAGTTCGGAGCGAGAATACGCGGTCTTCTATTTGAAATACTCGAAGGCGCCGATCATTGCCGAGGTGCTGGCGGCTATCTTCGGCGGTACGCCGACCGGTAAAGATAAAGGCATCATCGGTGACCTTGCGAGCAACGCGCTGGGCAACATGGGCGGCGGACTTATGGGGGACCTGTTGCTGGGTGGCAGCGCAGGGGGCGGAGCGTTTGCCTCCGGGGCCGTCGACATCGTTCCAGACGCTCGCCTCAATGCGTTGTTGGTCCACGCCAAGCCGGCCGACCTCGACACGATCGAGCAGCTTTTGAAAGTGCTCGACCAGCGCACCGGCCCGGAAAACGTCGAGGCGGAAGCCCAGCCACGGCCGATTACGATCTACAACACGTCGGCCTCGGAGGTGGCGCAAATCGTCCAGCAGGTGTACGCCGATCGAATGGCGGGCGGCTCTGGCGCGGTAATGAGCCCGCAAGACATGATGAAAATGATCCGCGGCGGCAACAACACCGACCAGCAAGTGCAGAAGATGTCGCTTGCGGTCGACAGTCGCAACAACATCTTGATCGTTCGCGCTCCAGATGCGCTCTTCCGCGAAGTGAAGGGATTGATAACAGAACTAGATCAGTCGCTGGCCGATTCGCCACAGACGACCAAGGTAGTTTCACTACAGCACACGAACTCGGCCGCCGTGCAAAAGGCTCTCATTTCGATGTTGGGCAACGTAAAGACAAGCACGACGCCGGCTCAGGCGACGCCGGGCGCTTCGCAAACCAGCTCTTCAAGCTCCTCAGACGAGGATTCGCCCGAGGAACGGATGCGGCGAGCCATGCGGCGCAATTGGGAAATGATGCAGGAAGTGCGCCGGATGCAGGGCGATGGGGAACGTGGCGGCGGATTTGATCGTGGACGGTCGTTCGGGCGGGGTGGCCCAGACTTTGGCCGCGGCGGTCCCAGTGGAAGCCGCGATGGCGGTGACCGAGGCGACCGCGGACGCGGCGGACGATAGTTCGAATCCGAAGGGTTCTCAGCCCTTAGCCGAGAGGGTGAGGAGCGCAGCGACGATACCCCCGGACAACTCGCCCAACACACCCCACCGACCCCGCAGGGGTCACAGCGCGCGGAATGCTGCGACCCCTGCGGGGTCGTGTTGTTTTTGGAGAACCGGTTCCAGAGGTGTCGCTGTGCTCGACCTCTGGCTAATGGCTGACATCCCTTTCGGGATGGACAGAGCGATCGCAGCAGATACAGTCCGCGTGCCGTAACCGCCTTGGAGAAAATCGATAGTTCTCCAAAAGCGACGGCCGCGGAGCGTGCCTGCTACATTTTGGGCGGCCCCGTTCTACTTCCTGCTTCGCCGTGCCGCCAACGCAAACACTCCTGTCAAGCACAGCGTCAGGCTGGCGGGCTCGGGTATGGCGGCGCTTGCCACGCGAAACCCGACGTAGTTGGCTTCACTGAATCCACTCGAGGTCGGGAAGGTGCTGTAACGGTAAGACGCCTGCAGGCCCCAAGAGCCGCCGTCGTTGAAGTCTTGCCACGACCCACCACGTAGTCCACGCCTCCCCTCCAGGACGACGGCTTCGTTCCACTCCCAAACATTGCCCCCTTGGTCGAATGTACCGTAAGGACTGTACGACAGCGTGTACGCACCGGCGTCAGTAAGAGCGTAAGAATAGCCAACGTGGTTAAAGTTGGCCGAGTTGCCCGTATCGGAATCAGGCAGGTTATTGTTCGGTACGGTGTTGGTCCCGGTTGGGTAGTTGTAGTAGCTCTCAGTGCTGGGGTCATAGTAGGCCGCCTTGTACCATTCGTTTTCTGTCGGAATGAACCATTTTGCGCCGGCGTTCCGCGTAACGGTTGTTAAGTTCAATTGGCCGTTCAACGTGTACGCACCCGTTTCGGTGGTACCGGGCCCTTCGGCGCCGGTAGGCTGGCCGTTGTGGAGCCAGTTGGCAAATCGGGCGGCGTCGCCCCAGCTTACAAAAACGACCGGTTTGGTGGCGTATGCATAGGGAAATATAAAGTCAGAATTTTTTATCGTGTATGTGTAGCTGCCGGATGAACCCCAACGGCTTATACCACCGAGCGGATCGCCAGCTATGCCCCCTCCCATCTTGCTGCTATACAGTTCATACGGATCGGACCTGGCCACCGCATTCAGAAATGCCACGTACTGCGCGTTCGTGACTTCGGTCGTGCCGATGTTGTAAGCGTAACTGACGCCGCCATAGAGATTATCGGTAGCTGGATCGTTCGAATTCCCCACATTGCCCACCGGCACGGTCGGAATCGTGATGATGTCCGCGTTTGCAAACGCGGATGACAAGAGAACGAACAGCAGCAGCGTCGCACATTGAATCAGTTTCATTAGACCCCTCTCCAGAATCATGCATTATAATAGCCATTTCCGGCGATAAATA
>CAZGMU010000274.1:0-2646 GCA_964526975.1 uncultured Planctomycetaceae bacterium | reverse complement strand
CCATTGTAGCTAGTGCTGCGTCCATCATGAAATGTCGGGGTAGCTGAACTCGCGAGAATTCGGTTTCCGGACTCTTGCGAGTCCAGCTACCCGTCAAATCAGCTTTGACAGGGCACTAGTATCTGCACTTCGATTTAAGAATTGTCTCTCGCAGAGACGCGGAGAGGACAACCCGAAGGGTTCTCAGCCCTTAGCCGGGGGTTGAGGAGCGCAGCGACGATACCCCCGGACAATGCGAACGAACCCCGCCGACCCCGACAGGGTCGCAGAACCGGTTCCAAGGGTATCGGCTGCGCTCGTCCCCTGGCTAATGGCTAGCATCCCTTCGGGATGGCAGAGCGCACGACAGGACGGCACACGGAGCATGCCTGCTACTTATTTCGCCTCGTGGCCTCTTTCGCCGTAATCAGCCCATCGTCGTTCAAATCGTAGCGACGAAATTCCGCAATGACGCTCGAATTCAGCGAGCGGCTGTACTCGCTCAGCGATATTTGGCCGTCGTGGTTGGCATCACGCGAGAAGAACGAAGGCAAGCCGCTCGGCAGCTTGTCGGCGGCCTTGGAAAAACGGTAGGTGCGCCGTTTATCTGCATCTTTGCCCGTGCCGCCAGCAGTGCCGGTCAGCACGCGTTTGGCTAAAGGATCGTTGGTTTTCGATCGGTTATCGCCAGAGCCGCCGCGGCTAGAATCGCTGCTACTGCTGCTGGATGTGTTGGTCGAAGATGTCGTTGTCGGAGAGGAACCGCCGGGCGAGCTGCCGCCCGAATGGTGCATCACGATTTCATCGATCGTGATCTTGCCATCGTGGTTCAAATCGCTGGCGGCAACCGAGCCCGCCAGGCCAGCCTGCTCGTCTTTATCCAACATCTTGTCGCCGTTTTTATCGTTCTTGATCACCAGCTCCGTGGCCCATTTTTTCAATCGGTCGTTCGACGATGCGGAAGACGAAGAAGAGGATGTGCTAGGCGTCGACGTGCTGCTGGAAGAGGAACTGTTGGAACTGGTCGGCCGCGAGGAACTGCTGGAGTTGCCCGAGCTGCTCGACGACGATCCGCTGCTACTGCTGCTGCTACCACCCGAGCGGTCGTCTCGACGGCGCTCTTCGCCGCGATGCTCGTCATCGCGCGAGCGGCCGCTTCGCCAATCGCCTCGCCCACGATCGCCAAACCGGCCACGATAACGGTCGCGGTCTGACTCGCCGGAGCGCGAACTGCCACCTGGCGGTTGTGCCCAGGCCTGTTGAGTAGGGCCCACCAGGCGATCCACGGCAGCAGAGCCGAACAGAATAACTACGACCGTCAACAATGGATGCAAGCGTGGTCTCATACCAGATTGAACCCTCTCGGCTGGCGGATGTTTCGCCGCAACGCTTGGTAACTCGTTACCATTATACTCAATCGGCTACCCCTGTGCGGAGAGCGACAAAACCAGCAGAATTAGCTGAGTAGAACGTAATCCATCCAAGGCCCCTCACCCCAACCCTCTCCCCAAGGGAGAGGGAGCTTCCAAGCCAGCCCCCAATCCCTGATCCCCAGCCCCTCCTACCATGCGTGCCGAAATCATTGCCATTGGCGACGAGCTGACCAGCGGCCAACGCCTGGACACAAACAGCCAATGGCTTAGCGAACGGCTCGGCGAAATTGGCATCCCGGTCGCGTTTCATACCACCGTGGGCGACGACCTGGAGAGCAACATCGTGGTGTTTCGCGCGGCGATCGACCGGGCGGACGTGGTGATCGCCACGGGCGGCCTGGGCCCGACGGCAGACGACCTGACGCGCGATGCGATTGCCGCGGCAGCCGGCGTCAAATTGTATGAAGATGCCACCGCGCTTGCCCATATTCAAAACCTGTTTGCCCGTCGCAAGCGTCAGATGCCCGAGCGGAACAAACTGCAGGCGCAGCTTCCCCATGGTAGCCGCATGGTGCCGAATCCTGATGGCACGGCCCCGGGCATCGACCTGACAGTTCCGCGTCCCGGCCGCTTACCGGCGCGCGTGATTGCGCTGCCCGGCGTGCCAGCTGAGATGTTTGTCATGTGGAAGGAAACGGTCGCCCCTGCCCTCCTGGCCGATCAGCCGGAGCGGCGGATCATTCGCCACCATCGCGTGAAGTGCTTCGGCGTCGGCGAGAGCGACCTGGAAGCGCTGGTCCCGGAAATGATCGCCCGAAAGCGCGAGCCGCTCGTGGGCATCACCGTGAGCGGCGCGACAATCACGCTGCGGATTACGGCCAGCGGGCGAGACGAGGCCGACTTCCGCCAGGCGATCGAGCCGACGATGCAGGAGATTCACGAAAAGCTCGGCACACTGGTGTTTGGCGAGGAGGAAGATGAGTTGGAGCACGCGGTCGTGCGGCTGCTTCGAGAGCGCGGGCAATCGGTGGCGGTGGCCGAATGGGCCACCGACGGGCTGGTGACGCAGTGGCTAGCCGAGGCAGCGGTAGCGGACGACACCGTTCGCGGCGGCGCCGTAATTCACAACCTGGCGACGCTGAGCGCGCTTGTCGGTGCGACAGTGACGCCCGACGCGATGGCATCGGAAAAAACGGCCGAGGGAATGGCGCGCTCGATCCGGCTCGCGATGGGGGCCAGCTTCGGACTCGGTATCGCGGCGTTCCCCGTGTGCAGCGAGGCAGCCGCGAATGCA
>CAZGMU010000273.1:3900-6939 GCA_964526975.1 uncultured Planctomycetaceae bacterium | reverse complement strand
ACGGACATATCTTCAAGGTTAAAGACAAGTACGCAGGCAAGAAGGGCCTCTGCCCCCATTGCGAAGGACAGGTGATCGTCCAGGTGCCAGACGCCCTGTCCTTCGCCCCGGCGAGCGATGCCTTACAACGCGAAGCGATCGCTCGCCGCCACGGCACGCCTCAACCGGCGGGTCACGACTCGTCGAGCGGCTCCCACGTCTTCGACGACCCGGCCGAAGGCCCCTTGCCAGCCAGCAGCGGCACCAGCGGCAGCCTCTTGGGCTCCAGCGTGATCCGGCACAACATCAAATGCCGCTGCGGGATGCATGTGCCGATGTGGTACGCCCGCTGCCCGGGGTGTGGGCAGTATTTGGAGCATTAGAGACGCTGCCAATTCCGATCGGGAATTTTGAGATTCGTTGCCAGCAAGAAATTTTTGCTTTTTGGCCGTGAATCTGGGGCAAGCGTGACAGATCGCAATTCGGGCGGCCTTTGAAGGACGGATTGAGCCGAATCTTTACGATTGCGATGGCGCAATGACTTTGCGACGCACCGCGACACTTGCAGGCGATTTGTTGTTGTCCGCGATAGCAATGTCTTGCATTGTCGCGGTTGCTGTCGTTCTCTACGATGCCGTTTTTGTGAAACCTTTACAAATCAGATAAAGGTAACGATTGATGATATATCGAATATCTCAGATCGCGATTTGCTGCGCGGCATTTGTAGCGATGCTATTGGGAATGGTGTTGAAGCTTAGCGCTACGGAGCTTAGGTCGATCACGCCGGCAGACCTTACATCGATTTCCGGTGTGAACTGGATCAATCCTGAAGTTGATGTAACGGCAATCTCCGGCGATGGGAACATGATTGCAGGGCGGATCTGGAACACAGGCGTGATTTACGATTGTGTTAAAAACATATGTGGAGTGGAACCGTTTGTCTGGCCGTTGAGTGACAACGTCGCTGGCTCGATGATTGCGACTCCTGTTCCATTGAATGTGGGTTCCTCTAACACAAATGCTGGACCCCCTGTGTTGGCAACAGGGCTGTCGCATGATGGCACGGATATTTTAGTCGTAGCCGAATATCGCTATTTAGAGTCGGCCATTGTGAATTTGGGGCAACCAATACTGCTTCGACCATCGATCGATCCGCAGGCTCAGTTGTGGGCAAGCGATATATCGTCCGACGGCAAAGTCGTTGTGGGAAATGTCGGGGCACAACCCATTCTCTGGCGTGAGTCCGTCGGCTTGCAGCCGATTACTGGCCTGCCGAATAGCTTTTCCTTCTCAGCGGATGTGGTTTCTGGCGATGGCCAGGGCGTTGTGCTAAATGCTCAACCCTCCGCGGTGGATAGTTCCTGGGCGAGTGCCCCACGCGGTAACGCGTTCTATTGGACGGCAACGACAGGGCTCATCGAACTGCCGCAACTTCCGGGTGACGACTATTCACATGGAACCGCCTCGTCGTTTGACGGTGAGATAATTGTTGGGAACTCAGTGTCTTTTACGTTGCCGTTCACCTATAAAAATCACGCCATGCGTTGGATCGAGGGTGTGCAAACGCCGCTCGATGTTCCCGCCGGATTTAGTTTCTCGACGGCTAAGGATGTTTCTGGTGATGGAAAGCTCGTCGTGGGGAAGGCATCCAACCAAGTGGAGCATCAGCCTTTTGAATTTACACTAGATCCATCGTCCGATTGGTTTGCTTTTGGACCGTCGTTTCCAACAACCGACCGCGCCATGATTTGGGACGCGAACGGGCAAGTTTTCGATATGAAGGTATTCCTCGAAACGCGGTACGGCCTGGAGACGCAGCTTGCCGGTTGGCTCCTGACGGATGCTACTGCGATCTCTGACGAGGGAAACGTGATCGCCGGTCGTGGGATCAATCCAGAAGGGAAAATCGCAATTTGGATCGCTGAGTTGACGATTCCAGAACCACCTTCTGCTGTGATAGCACTTGCGGGAATCGTGTTGTTGGCGGCGGGCAGACGCAAGCAATGTGCTATCGTGCCAAGTGTGGATCGCTTCTGCAATCATTACTCGCAATGAAGTCGGTATCGAACCGCAAAATCCGACATAGACGGGCAAATAGTTTCTTTGCTATTCTCCCCGACCTTTTCGCGCGGACGATTCGAGAACTTTTCTTTGCGAGTCCGCCGAGCTGATGGCTCGTAAGCGTATATACGATGCGACGACTTCAACAACTATCCGGCCTCATGGCGCTGCTGCTGATGCTGAGCGGCTGCGCGATGTATGAGCGGAATCGCCCTACTTTTTGGCCGTTTCCCGAGCGAGAGCTCACGACGTTCAACACTCCCGCGATGCGTGTCGATGCGGTGCGCGAATTCGCCGCGAAATCGACGGGCGCCGATTCGCCCGAGCAGCGGCAGATTACCGATCAACTGGCGCGGCAGATTCAGGTGGAGCCCGATCCGCTGGTGCGCCAGGCCGTCGTGACCTCGATCGCGGCGTATAAAACGCCAATGGCGCAACAGGTATTGGAAGCTGGGCTGGGCGACGACAACGCCGCGGTGCGGGTCGCTTGTTGCCGGTCGCTGGGGAAACGGGCCGAGACGGCGTCGGTTGCTAGCCTGGCCAACGCCTTGCGGAGCGACAAGGATCAGGAAGTGCGGATGGCGGCAGCCGAGGCACTGGGCAAAATCAATTCGCCCGAGTCGATCAAGGCGCTAGCGGTGGCCCTGGACGATCGCGACCCGGCGATGCAGTATGCCGGCGTGCAGTCATTGAAATCAATCACGGGCAAGGATTACGGCCCCGATGTGAAAGCTTGGCGGCAAGTAGCGGCCGGGGAGAACCCGCCGGAGCACGCACCATCGATCGCGGAGCGGTTGCGGAAGACGAAGCTGTTCTAAAGCGGTAGCATTGGTAGCTGAAACCAGAGAATGCCGTTAGAAGTAGCAGCCGCGAAAAACACAAAAATGCACGAAGCTTTTGTGTCTTTTCGTTAGAAAAATAGTCTCTTTCTTTGATCGTTGATATTAGTGGGGATCAGTGAAGATTAGTGTTTCTATTCCTCCTGGATTTCTTCTCCGT
>CAZGMU010000273.1:0-3890 GCA_964526975.1 uncultured Planctomycetaceae bacterium | reverse complement strand
TTCCGAAAATCGGGAAGTTATTCTTGAGTCGTTCCTGATCGTCACTGACCTCCACTAACCGAGTTAGGACGATTGGTTGCTGATTAGCGAAGATTAGCATTTTCCTTGCTCTCTTTTTTCTTTACACGTTCGCGGCTTTGCGTGGAATCGTCTACAGCAGGGAGCAACGGCAGCGCTCTCTGCTTAATTTGCGCAGTGTTCTCCCACTGCTAGCTTTGGCGAAAAAAACTTGGTCCGTAGACTTTTACCAATCTCTCTGAATGCCTGTGTCGCTCTTAGAAAGTCTAGGCTTGGCTGGAATTTGGGTCGCGCGCGGCCCGATACCATCCACTGGGCACTGAGCTTGTGATGAGCGCCAGTCGTGCTGGTGGGGCCGTCGTTTGAAACGATGGGTGACCCTACCCGCGGCAGCCGCAATTGGATCGGTGCGATTCATTCTGGCTCGCGCTGATCCTTATACGTTTCCGAGCGGTCCATGCGCCGGCCGACGTGAAGGCGACCGGTGAAAAATCGAACCTAGCCGTGGGGCAGGCCTGCGCCTGACTCAGGGCGTTGCTTTTTGTCCGGTTGGATTGCCAGTTAAGCTACCAGAGAAGCCGCACGCATGAAAAAAGCTAACCGCACAATGGGTCGGCATCGTTGGAAAACTACGAAGCGTGGAGCGGGCGACAGCCGCGCTGGCACGCTCCGAGTGAAGCTGCGCTGGCTTGCAGTGGCGTGCGCGGCGATTGTTTGCCTCGGACTGTTTACCTCGCGCAATGGCGCCGAGCAAGTGGACTCGGGCTGGGCCGTGGCCAGCCCGTCGCCGTTCGCAAAGGGATCGAAACACAATCTTCAACAAGAACTGGTGCTTCGCCACGTATTGGAGCAAACGCAGCAACCCATTCTGCAGGCTGCTCCCAAGCCGCAAAACATTGCGAACAAGAGTGAAAGTGGGCAAGTGGAGCATGTGGAGCCGGATGTGCGCTTTGCCGCCCGACCGGAGAAGGCGGCCGTCGATGGTTGGCGTGCCGCGTTGGGGATTGGTCCATCGCTTGCCCCGGCTGGAGAGAGCCATTCGACATCAAACGCGACGACGCCGTTGAGCCCGCCGACGTCTTCCACCAAGCGTGGCAACGAATTGGAATTTGATTGCAACGGCATTGTCGAAGCCGTCCCTCGTAAATCGGGCGCGGCTTTCACGTCGTCGGCAGCAGTGCCGGGCTTGGAGGCTTCGTCCACTGCCGACGAGAAGCCAGCGATCAATCAGCCGATTGATGAGGCGATCGAAGAGGAAGAGGTCGAAGAAGACGCGGCCGTAGCGACAAAGGCCGATGACAATAGCCCAACGGCAGTCGAGTCGACGGCCTCGCAGCCTACCGATGTGTCGGCGCCTGCTCCGCCAGCGGCAAATGCCGCGAAAGCCGAGTCGCAGCGCCCGCAACCGGCCCCCGCTGCGACGGCAAAGGCGGCGCCCGCGGCCAACTCACTCGCGACCAGCTCGCCGCCCGCGGATATTACGCCGGTTACCGAGCTGCCACCGCTGTCGCGCCAGATGATCGGCCTGAAGAACCGCGTTCGCGCGGTGCTCAAGGGCTACTATCGCAAGCCGCTCGCCAGCCGCGAGAACGATCCTTGGGAAGTGATGCATGGTATGCTCGCGTATGGCGTGCATAGCCGGATTCACGATGGCGGGCAGAACGGCCAGCTCATCACAAGCGTCGGTTGGCTCTGCTACAACAAGCCTTGCAAGGGGCAGACGTTGCTATACGTAACGCCCTCGGGCGAGCTGCGAGCCAAGTATGGCGTTGGCCTGCAGGGACACTTGGGGCAGTTCCTGGCAATGCTCGCCCAGTGCCATGTGTCGCCCGACTACCCGATTCGTGTCGGAGGGCACGAGTACACGATCGCCGACCTGATCGAAGCGGAAAAGAAAACCTGTTATCCCAAGAGTGAGTTGACGTTCAAGTTGATCGCGCTACAGCATTATGCAGACTTGAACGACACATGGGTGAACGACCAGGGTATCGAGTGGGACTTCCCGCGATTGATTAGAGAGGAACTGGCCCAGCCGATTCGCGGGGCCGCCTGCGGCGGCACGCACCGGTTGTCGGGGCTGAGCCTGGTGGTGAAGGCCCGGCAGCGTCGTGGCGAGCCGCTCGACGGCGAGTACCAGAAAGCCAACGACTTCGTGAAGAAGTATCAGCAGTACGCGTTCCGCTTGCAGAATCGCGACGGCAGCTTGAGTACCTCGTGGTTCCGTGGCGCCGGCGACGAAAACGACGACGATCGCCGTATCAAGACGACCGGCCATATTCTGGAGTGGCTCTGCTATTCGCTCAGCGACGAACAGCTTCGTGAGCCACAAACGGTTCGGGCTGTCACCTACTTGGCCAATTTGATGTACAACAATTACAACCACAACTGGGAAATTGGCCCCCGGGGTCACGCGACGCACGCCCTCTTGTTGTACGATCAACGTGTGTTCCAGCCTTACGACAAGGAAGGCGAGGTGGCTTCTTTCCGGCCCAATACGCCGGTGGCCAGGAAGAGCCAGTCGAACAGCGGAGGTGGCGTCATTCGACGCTAATCGTAGGTTGGGCTTCAGCCCGACACCCTACCGGCCAGGCAAAGGTAAGCTATACTTTCCAGGGTTGGCTAGCGCGGATACAACTCCTCGCGGTGTTCTGGGAATGTCGGGCTAAAGCCCGCCCCACGAGCCGCTTCTTGCATTGAATTCGCGGGCGCATCGGTTTACATTGCGTCGGTGCGTTTTCTGAATGGGCCTTCTCGTTGGGTATTGCCGTGGCGTTTCCCCGTAAATTTACCGACCAATTGCAGGCGTTTTGCGAACTGGCCGATCGCCTGGCCACGCTGCACGAGGCCGACGCCATGCTCTTTCTCATGGAGCGGCCTACCGATTGGGTCCGGCTCCGGCAGGCTAGCGGCTCCCACCCAGTCCTCTTGGCCGGCGATACGGCCGAAACCCTCGAAGGCGTTGCCGAGGGCGAGTTCGCCACCATCCTCTTGCACATGTCGCCGGAGACGCCGGTCTACGAACGACTGACTCAGGCCCTGCTCGAAGCGGTCGCGCGCGAGCTGCTTCCGCCCGGCGCTTTGGTCGTGGCCGTTTATAGCGGCTTCGAGCCGACCGTGATCGACTCGCTCAGTATCATCCGCCTCGGCGAGCACTTGGGACATCTGACGGTGCGCGACCTACGCCAACTCAAAACGCGCATTCCGCTCGACACGCTCAAAACCGTCGTCGATCTGGCGGTCGATGTTGGCCGCGAAGGACGCGAAGGAAAGCCGGTCGGAACGATCTTTGTCGTCGGCGATCATCGCAAGGTGCTCAGCTATTGCCGGCCGATGGGCTTCGATCCCATGCGAGGCTACAGCCGAACCGAGCGGCACTTGGGCGATTCGAAGGTGCGCGAGGGTATTAAAGAAATTGCCCAGCTCGATGGGGCGTTCGTCGTGTCGTCCGACGGGCACGTGGTGGCCGGAGCGCAACAGATCAACGCGCCGCGATCCACGGACGTATCGCTGCCGAAGGGCTTCGGGGCCCGGCATTGGGCGGCCGCCGAGATCACTCGGGCAACGTCGGCCGTGGCGATTTCGGTGAGCGAATCGACCGGCACCGTGCGATTGTTTCAAAATGGCGAGGTGATGCTCCGCATCGAGCCGTTCCGCCGAGCCATGAAATGGATCGATTTCGACGTCGAACCGCCAGGCGGTCCGGATGAGGATGATAGAGAGTAGATATTTGAGAGTATCTGGGAATTCGAGCTTATGAGTGGCACGCTACGCCGTTAACCCTTTTTTGCAAAGAAACCGCAGATGAACGCGGATAAACGCAGATTGTTTGCAATCGATGATGAAGGAACGACTCAAAAATAACTTCCCAACTT
>CAZGMU010000272.1:0-6959 GCA_964526975.1 uncultured Planctomycetaceae bacterium | reverse complement strand
ACATCGACTGGCTCGTCTACGCCAAGACCGACAAGTACTACGTCAAGAAATTCGAAGCCGAGACGAACATCACCGGCTACCTGGCGATGGATCTGAGCGAGTCGATGGCGTACACCTATCGCCAGGAACTGACGAAGCTGGATTACGCGATCAGTCTGGCCGCTGCGTTGTCTTACCTGATGATCCATCAATGCGACCCGGTCGGCGTGGTCACGTTCGGCGAGCAAATATCGAATCACCTTCCGCCCAAAAGCAAGCGGCAGCAGATCGGCAACATTCTGTCACTGCTCGCGCGGTTGCGGCCGGCGGGCAAGACGGATGTGGCTCGCAGCCTGGCACAACTGGCCGCGATGCTCAAGCACGCCAGCCTCGTGATGGTGTTCAGCGATCTACTGGCCGATCCCGAGCCGATCATTCGCTCGCTGCGCGAATTGCGGCATGGCGGACACGACGTGATCCTGTTCCACATTCTCGACGAGGCCGAAGTGGCATTTCCATTCAGCGGCCTGGTCGAACTGGAAGAACCGGAAACGAACGAGCGACTCGAAGTCGATGCCGACAGCTTCCGCCGCGACTACTTGCAAGAAATTGCGACGTTTCGCGAGACGTATAAGCGAGAATGTTTTCAAAGCGGAATCGACTACGTGGCGCTGGATACGAGTATGCCGTTTGATCGAGCGCTGACGGAGTATTTGACGATGCGACAATCTCGCGCGTGATGAAGAGAAGGGGAGGTGGGGAGAGAGGGAGAGGGGGAGGCTTGAAGCAAAGCGACCTCCCGCTCTCCCCTCCTCCCGCTCTCCCCCTCTTGATTAAGAAAAAGGCTTCGGATGGGATTCGTAACACCAGCACTATTGACCGGGGCGGCGCTCATCGCTGTGCCGATTGTGCTGCATCTCATCATGCGGCGTGAAGCGCAGCACCTATTGTTTCCGGCGCTGCGGTTTGTGCAGCGGCGGCAGCAGCAGAATCAGCATCGGTTGCAGTTGCGACATTGGTTGCTCTTGGCGCTGCGGTGCGCGATCATTGGGCTACTTGCTTTTGCACTTGCTCGGCCCACGCTGCGCGGGTCAGGCGCAGCAGGTAAGACCGGTGCGCCGATGGCGGCGGCGCTGGTGTTCGATAACTCGATCCGCATGCAGTATGAGCAGAACGACCAGACCCGGCTCGCCAAGGCGAAGGAGCTGGGCACCTGGCTGGTAAGACAACTGCCGCCGGAGTGCCCCGTAACGGTGGTCGATCGCGCGGGCCGGCAACGTGGGCAGGACTTGGATCGCGATGCGGCCGACCTGCGAATCGAACGGATGGAATTAGGCACGGCCGTGCGGCCAATGAGCGACGCGATCGGCGACGCGCTTCGCTGGCTGGAAACGAAGAAAGACTATCGGGGCGAAATCTATATCTTCACCGACATGGCGGCCGAAGCCTGGTCGGAAGATACGCTCAACAATTTCACCAAGGCGCTCAACGAACAACCGGGCGCGAATGTCTATTTGATCGAAGTCGGAACGGCCGAGCCGCGAAACGTCGGTCTCGGAAAACTTAAGCTCTCCAGCGAGCGAATAGCGCCGGGTGGATTGTTGCAGCTCACGACCGAGCTGAGCGCCACGAGCGCGAAAGAAAGCGCGAACGAAACGACCGTCGAGCTGTTTGTCGGCGACGGCAACGGCAAGCCGGAGAAGCGCGGTCAACAAGTCGTGAAGCTCTCGCCAGGCGGCGCGTCGCCGGTGGAGTTTTCGTTGTCTGGGTTGAAGCTCGGCATCCACCAAGGGATGGTGCGGATCGTGGGGCGCGACGGCCTGGCGGCGGATGATGTGCGCTATTTCACCGTTGACGTACAGCCACCGAGCAAGGTTTTGCTACTGGCCGATAAGACAAGCGATGCGCTGTTCGTGCGCGAGGCGTTATCTCCGTCTTCGTCGGATTTGGTACAATCGAAGTTTGTCTGCACGGTCGGCACGTTCGACAAATTGAAAGACACGCAGCTTAGCGATTACGCGGCAGTGTGCCTGCTCGATCCGCCGCCGCTGCCGAACGATCAATGGCAGCCGCTGGCGAGTTTTGTCGAGAGTGGCGGCGGCGTGGGAATCTTTCTGGGGCGGCACGCGCGGCGCGAGGAGATGAACGGCACGGAAGCACAAAAACTGCTACCCGGTAAGCTGCGTTGGCAGTCGCGCGAAACCACGTACTTGCGCCCGGTTGCTGTGGAACACCCAGCACTGCGGGAACTGGGCGAGCTAGCCGATGCGGCGCCGTGGTCGGAGTTTCCTGTGTTCAAGTTTTGGGAACTAGAGGCGGGGACCGGGCCAGCGCAAGTCGTTGCGACATTTGCCAATGGCAAGCCGGCGATCGTCGAGCGGCAGATCGGCGGCGGGTCCGTCATCGTGATGACGACATCCATCTCCGATTCGGCCAACGATGATCCGTGGAACTTGCTTCCGACCGGCCCGGAGCCTTGGCCCTTTTTGGCCCTCATCAATGGCATTGTGCAGCACTTGGCGGGGGCCGGGCGCACAGAACTCAACTATCTTGCAGGACAAACGATCGTCCTCCCGCTGAGCCCAGAGGAGCAAGTGCCGAGTTTTGTTTTGCAACTGCCAGACGGTACCGCCGTGCGACAATCGTTGGCCTCCGACCAGCGGAACTTGTCGATTCCGACGGCCGAGGCATTGGGCAATTACCGCGTGCGCGCGGGTGGGCGCGAGGAGCGGCTCGATCGCGGGTTCAGCGTCAACGCACCGGCCGAGATGATGCGACTCGATCGCGTGGTGACGGATGATGTGATCAAGGCACTCGGCACGGAGCGGGCGCGCGTGGCCACAAATCGCGATGAAATCGCCTTGCGCGTCGGCGTGGGGCGCGTCGGCCGCGAGCTGTTCCCCCTCTTGATTCTCACAGTCGCGCTAGCAATGGCACTGGAACAACTCCTGGCAAACCGCTTCTACTCCTCCGAAGCCGGCGCCGCATCGCGCAAACCAGCCAACAACGAAGGCGAAGCCTCTCCCACAATCGATAACACGACAATGCCAACCGAACTCCCCATCTCCCTCTCTTCCACCCTCCCCCTCTCGACCTCCCGGCGATGAACCTCGAAATCCGGCTACAACCCGTCGCCAGCATAACGGTCGTCGTCCTCGTGACGGCGGTGCTGCTGGGGTTGTTGCTTGTTCGGCCACGGCATGTGCAGTTGCTCAAGCGGCAGTGGGGAACACTGATCGGCTTGCGACTCGGGGCGGTCCTGCTGATGCTGTTCGCACTGCTGCGGCCGTCGCTGGTTTATACAAAGGTCGAGCCGGTGCCGGGATCGCTGGTGCTATTGGTCGACAGTTCGCGGAGCATGCAAGTGGCCGACGCGATCGGCAACAAGCCGCGGTGGGATTCGGTGAAGCAACTGCTCGACGCCTCGTCACGCGACCTGGCAGCAATCGGCCAGAAACTGACCGTAACGGCGTACGAGTTTGATCGCGACTCGCGAAAGATCGCAATCGAGAACGGCAAAATGAGTTTGCCGGCAGAAGCCGACGGCGATGAGTCGGCGATTGGCGCCGCGATTGGTGATGCGCTCGATCAGGAAACGAACCGGCGCGTGCTCGCGACGCTGCTACTCAGCGACGGCGCGCAGCGGGCAGTGGTGCCGCGCGACACGCCGCCCCAGGTCGCCGCACGGCGGCTGTCGGCAGAGAACATTCCACTCTACACGTTCACATTCGGCAAGTCGGGCGGGCGCGAACGGGCCGACCTCAGCCTGGACGATCTCGTCACGAACGAAACTATTTTCAGTGAGACGCCGACCGAGGTTCGCGCGCTCCTCACAGCCAATGGCTATCCAAACCAAAAAGCGACGGTGCAGCTCTTGTGGGAAACCGACAAGGGAATGGAAGTGGTCAACGCCGTGCAAGTGGAAACAGGGGCCGAGGGAGGCTCGGTGCCGGTCGTCTTGCATTACACGCCGCGGAAGGCGGGTGAGTTCAAGGTGACGCTACGTGCCGAGCCGCGCGAAGGCGAGTTGGTCACGACGAACAACGAAGTGAGCACATTCGTGACGGTGCGCGCGGGAGGAATCAATGTGCTGTACCTCGTTGGAACCAAGCGAATCGGCGGTGGACCAGGACCGGAGCAGCGATTCGTTCGCGCGGCACTGGCCCACTCGCCCGATATCGTCGTCGAGCGGCGGCTCATTAACTACGACCCGATGGGCGTCGATATTTCCGATGCCTTTACGCAGAAAGGGGGTGCTGCGGGCGACCCGCGCGTCGCGCCGCCTGATGTACTCGTACTCGATGATGTCGACATGCAGGGGCTCAGCGATGGGAGTTGGGCCGTGATTGCCGAGCGAGTGCGTAAGGGGATGGGCCTCATCATGCTGGGCGGTTATCACAGCTTTGGGCCGGGTGGTTTTCGCGATTCGCCACTGGCCGACATTCTGCCAATTCAGATTGGGCCGGCGCAGCGGCAGGCGTTCGGCGACCCACTGCGCGAGGATGTGCAACTGAAGGGACCGCTACGGATGCGACCGACCGAGCCGCTCGGCGTGGGCCATCCGATTCTGCAACTCGAAGGGCGCGAAGGTGGTGGTACACGACCTAGAAACAGAGGAACGGCTAGCGGCGCGGCGTTGTGGGCGCAGCTGCCGCCGCTCGATGGGGCGAACGCGATTGGACGCAACGAACTGAAGCCGAACGCGCTGGTGCTGGCCGAGACGGACGATCCGCAACGTCATCCAATTTTGGTGGCTGGTCAAGCGGGCGAAGGGCGTGTGCTGGCGTTTGCCGGCGACTCGACGTGGCATTGGCAGATGGGCGGTTTCGGCGAAGCCCATCGACGATTCTGGCGGCAGATCGTCCTCTGGCTCGCGAAGAAAGACGAACAAACCACGGGACGAGTGTGGATTCGACTCGCCGGGCGGCGCGTGACACGCGGCGGACGAGTAGAGTTTCAAGTCGGGGCCGAGACAGCACAAGGCGAACCGGTCGAGACAGCGCAATTCGACGTCACCGTGAAGACACCGGACGGGCGTTCAGAGCGAGTCAATGCGACAAAGACCGGCAGCGATTGGAACGCCACGTTTCGCCAAACGACGAAACCGGGCGACTACCAGATTCAGATGACGGCCAAGAATGGTGCAGAAGTATTGGGCACGGCCGAGGCGCGGTTCCTGGTGCCGCATCAAGATTTGGAACTCGATCGCCCGGCAGCCGAGCCAAGCCTGATGGCGCAGCTGGCCGAAACGACCAAGGCAGCCGGCGGCGCGGCGCTCGCGCCCGAAGAATTGCCCGCCTTGCTCAAACAGTTAGCCGGCAAGCCACCGGAAGTGAAACAGGAAGTCATCGCCAGAGTAACGTACTGGGACACCTGGCCATTCTTCTTGATCTTCGTAGGGCTGGTGGGAACGGAGTGGTTTTTAAGGAAGCGATGGGGGTTGGTGTAACTCAGCGTTCGCTTAACTCACGGTTGGCCTCCAGCACAATCGCTATGGACTCTTGAAGATTTTCGTGAGCCTCTTTCAACGTAGCGCCTTGCGTGTTAGCTCCTGGAAGTTCTACCACAAACGCGATGTAGCCTTCACAGACTTGGAAATAGACTTCTGTATAAGACATTCAAATCACCTTGCCAATTTTTCCAAGCGCTCTTTTACTTCTTGCTCTTGATCTTTTACCAAGCCCAAAGTTGGGTGGTATCGAAACCCTGAATGCGTCCGCTGAGCCACATTGAGGGCAATTCTCGCAAATCGCTTTGCCGTGCCTACACTACCCTCATCTTCTGCCATGAACGCCTCGACTGTTGCGAGCTTATACTCTTCAATCGGGAATCGTGGCTGTCGATTGCCCCACTCCAAAAAACTTCGAGCTTCTGAATAGAGCTGGCGCATTCTCTTCGTAACGACAAGCCAAGGAAAATCAAGCCATGCGTTAGTTCGACGCTGTGGGAACTCTTTCTCTACCCGCAACGCTGTTCGATATGCATTCAGCGCATTTTCGCGTTGATCCATTGCCATTAAACACTCTGCCATTTGAACATGTGCTGTTGCCAATTCAGACGGTTCCGGGAGCTCTGCAAAAAGCTGCTGCAATAATTTGATTGCGCCCTGCATTTCTCCAACCTCGGCTAGGTGAAGAGCTTGTATGCGAACGTATTGGGCTTTACTGGCTCGCGAACGGGAGCGCGCAAGACGCTCGAAAAATTGTCGCCGATCCTCGTCTGTCCATGATTTACAACGAAACCAATCATCGCGTGACATAAGCTACAGTTTATCAAGGTGTGCTAATGAGGGCACAGAGAAAAAAGAAAGGCAAAGAAGAACCGCTAATCTTCGCTAATCGACACTAATGTGTTGCTGAATTGGTTCAGATTTCGCTTGCGAAAACATTTGATTGATTAGCGAAGATTAGTGGTGATTAGTATTCCTCTCTTAAATTCTTCTCCGTGCCCTCCGTGTCTCCGTGGTTAATTCTTTACGGATGAATCACGATTTTGCCAGCTAGCGCGCCGCTTTTTCCCACGGTACTTTCCTCTTGCAAACGATGGGCTTCGGCGGTTTTTTCTAATGGCAACACACGATCGATGCGTGGTTTAAGCTCACCGCTGGCGAGCCAACCGTTGATGTCGTCTGCCGCGGCGCGGAGCTCGTCATCGGTGGCGTTGAACATCGCGAAGCCGTAAAGCTGGCAACCCTTCACGTAGAAGGGGCCGACCGGAAAAGCCGGCTTGGCATCGCGGCCAGCCATCAGAATGAACCGGCCGCGTGGGGCGAGGAGCGGCACGGCAGTTACGAAGTCGGGCTCACGCAGCGTTTCCCACCACACGTTGATGCCTCCCGGCGCGGCTTCTTGAATCCGCTTGGCGACATCTTCGGTTTTGTAATTAACCGCGACATCAGCCCCCAGCTCGTAGCAGAGCTTTACTTTTTCATCGCTGCCGGCGGTGGTAATGACCTTCGCGCCGAGTGCTTTGGCCATCTG
>CAZGMU010000271.1:1275-6969 GCA_964526975.1 uncultured Planctomycetaceae bacterium | reverse complement strand
ATATCCAGCTCCGCGCTGTCTTGTTTCGCTCATTTGCCCAACCGATAATCGGCTTGCACTCCATCGTTGCTTGTACACCCGAATACCATGCTTGCCAAGCTCCATACATTTTCATTGCTCGGAATTGAAGCCTTGCCGGTCGAGGTCGAGGCGGATGTTTCGCCTGGCGCGATTCCCAAAACGATTCTCGTCGGGTTGCCCGAGCAGGCCGTCAAGGAGAGTTTGCATCGCATCGAGCGGGCGATGGTCAATAGCGGCTTCGTGCGGCCAGCCGATCGGGTTGTGATCAACCTGGCCCCTGCCGAGTTGCCCAAGAACGCGGGATCGTTCGATCTGCCGATCGCGATTGGAATACTCGCCGGCAGCGGCCAGTTCAAAAGCGATGTCCTCGATCAATACGCAATTGTCGGTGAGCTTGCGCTCGATGGCAGCACGCGCCCCGTGAAAGGCGCGCTCTCAATGGCGATGGCCGCGGCCGCGACCCGTCGCCTGCGCGGTATCATCATCCCCAGTGAAAATGCCTGTGAAGCAGCCGTGGTCGAGGAGATCGACGTCATCGCCGTGAACAGCCTGGCGCAAGCCGTGGCGTTTCTCGCTGGTGAGCTTGAGATCGAGCCCACGCCCTCGCGGCTCAACGAGCTGTTTCAAGAGCTGTCTCGCTACGAAGAGGACTTCGCCGATGTCCGCGGCCAGGAAATGGCCAAACGCGCGGTGACGATCGCCGCCGCCGGAATGCACAATCTGCTGATGGTCGGCCCTCCTGGTTCCGGAAAAACCATGCTGGCCAAACGGCTGCCAACTATTCTTCCTATGCTAGCGGCCGAAGAGTCGATCGAGACGACTAGAATCTATAGTGCCGTAGGACGATTGCCGCCTGGCCAACCATTACTGGCCAAACGCCCGTTTCGCGCGCCGCATCACACGATCTCGAACGCCGGTCTCGTGGGCGGCGGTTCGACGCCGGCCCCCGGCGAAATCAGCCTCGCCCACAACGGCGTCCTCTTTCTCGACGAGCTGCCCGAGTTCAACCGAACCACGCTCGAAGTGCTCCGGCAACCCTTGGAAGATGGGCACGTCACGATCAGCCGCGCGCTCAATTCAACGACCTTTCCCGCCAATTTCGTGCTTATCGCCTCGCTCAACCCCTGTCCCTGCGGCTATCGCAACGATCCCCGGCGCGAGTGCCACTGCACGGTGCCGCAAATCGAACGCTACATGGCTAAAATTAGTGGCCCGCTCCTCGACCGAATCGATCTCCATATCGAAGTGCCGGCCGTGCCGTTCAAGGAGCTAAGCAGTTCCCAGAACGGCACATCCAGCATCGCGATGCGCGATCAGGTGATGGCGGCCCGGGCCGTGCAGGCAGCTCGCTTTCTCAATTCCAAAACGCGCTGCAATGCCGAGATGTCGACCCGCGATATTCGCCAGTATTGCCAATTGAACGAGGCCGGAATGAGCCTGTTACGCAACAGCATTCAAGAGCTAGGCCTGTCTGCCCGCGCACACGACAAAGTGCTTCGCGTCGCGCGTACCATCGCCGATCTAGACGGCCGCGCCGAAATCATGGCCGAGCACGTCAGCGAAGCCGTCAACTACCGTATGCTCGACCGGCAGTTCTGGAGCTGAGTTCAAAAAACGTTCCCGAAAGTGTAGTTTTGAACGACGTAAGTGCCACTTTCAAGTCGAGCTAGGAGTTGACACAGCCATAAACCAACGACTTCTTCAGGCTCGCTCTCGTTGAAGAATGCGCCCTGGCGACAGAGTCGCTCTGCTGGTCCACCTCTTACACGTGCATGGAATGCACCACCCAAGTGGAATGGTGAGCAAATTGTTACAATAAAATAGCGCCTGGAGCTACAGGCATATATTTTGCACATGCGAACGACGATCCGGCCATCGGGGATGAAAGGGGCCTAATATGCGAGTTGTTCTCTGGAGTGGTTTCCTGGCTGTCCTTGCGATCGCAGTGTTTCCGCTGTTTCAACCACGTGTTCATGCGGCCGTATCGGGGATGACTAGGGTCGCCAACGGCCTGAGCTCCCCCATGTTTATGACTTACGCGCCAGGAGATCGCACGCGACTATTCATCGCCGAACGCTCCGGCACGATTCGCATCCTCAACCTTGTAACCGGCTCGCTCGAACCAACGCCGTTCTTGACGATGACTGGCGTCAGCACAAACGGCGAAGGCGGGCTCCTCGGCTTGGCATTTCATCCCGACTACAACAACATGGGCATGCCTGGCTATGGTAAGTTCTACGTCAATGTCACAACAAACAGCACGACCGAAACGCACATCCGCGAATTCAGCGTATCGACGGGTAATCCCAATTTGGCGAATGCCGGCTCACTGCGCGAGCTGCTTAGCTTCGCGCAGCCGCAAACCAATCACAACGGCGGTTGGCTCGGGTTCAGCCCCAATAATCAATATCTATATATTGCCACCGGTGACGGCGGCGGCAGCAACGACTCGGCTACCGGGCATACGGCTGGTACCGGCAACGCGCAGGACATCACAAACAACTTGCTAGGAAAGATCCTTCGCATCGATCCGCTCGATCCAGATGGCCCTGCTGGGCCGCTCACCTACTCGATCCCGCCGACGAATCCATTCGTTGGAATAACTGGCGACGATGAGATTTGGCATTATGGCCTGCGCAATCCTTTTCGCAGCAGCTTCGATCGGCTCACCGGCGATTTGTGGATTGGCGACGTGGGGCAGGGCGCGCGCGAAGAAATCGATTTTCAAGCAGCGAATAGTGCAGGGGGCCTGAACTACGGTTGGCGGCTTCGCGAAGGAACCGTGGCTACTCCCAGCGGCGGCGTGGGCGGCGCCTGCAGTGGCTGTGTCGAGCCTGTTTATGATTATCAGCGCCCCACCGGAAACCCGACTACCGATTTGTATCGGGGCACCGTCCTCACCGGCGGTTATGTCTATCGAGGCCCTGATCCTGCGCTGCAAGGAAAGTACTTCTTTTTGGATTCGCGAAACACAGCTTCAACGACCGACGACAACTACTGGATGTTCGATCCCTCGGACCCGCGTGGAACCGTTGCAAATATCAACTCGCTCTTGGCCTTCAACACGGGCTCGCATCAATTCCCAAGTTCATTCGGCGAGGACGCCGTCGGCAATTTATATATTGCGTATTTATCCAGCGGCGAAGTCTACCGGCTAGCCACGGCCCACATCGTTGGCGACTACGACTATGATGGCGATGTCGACAATTCCGACTTCGACATTTGGCGCGCAACCATGGGGCTCACATCGGCCACGGCGCCGGCCGATGGCAGCGGCAACGGCGTCATAGACGCTGCTGATTATGTGCTTTGGCGGAAGAATTTTGGCTCATCGTTAGGATCGGGCGCCGGAAACGGCATGTCCACGATTCCAGAAGCCGCTGCCATAACGTATCTGCTGTCTGCGATTGCGTTGCTGGCAGGCCATTCGGCGTTTGCCCGCCGCCGCCGTCAGGCTACAATAGTCTGAATCCACAGAATATTACTTGAATGCCCGCGCGCCGGCTACTTGGGCTTACGGCGCTCTGTAGATGAATCGTTCCAAATTGCGGCGGCAAATCGCCTGGGAAGCCGCCCGGCTGATGTACTCGCGCGAAGAATCGGAATACTACACAGCCAAGAAAAAGGCCGCCCACCAAATCTGCAAGGGTTGGGTCAAGCCGGCCGATCTGCCCAGCAACGTCGAGGTTCGCGACCAGATTCAAACGCTGGCCCGTCTCTTTGAAGGCGAATCGCGCAGCGACAACCTGCTCGCCATGCGGCTGGCGGCCCTCGCCATGATGCGGCGTTTGTCTCCCTTCCGTCCGCGGCTAATCGGCAGCGTCCTCACGGGCCATGTGCGCCAAGGCTCGGATATCGACCTCCATGTGTTTTCAGATACCGTGGAAGCCGTTACCCATTTACTAGATCAAGACCGCCTCGATTACACCGTCGAGCGCAAGCAGGTCCGCAAGCACGGCGAGGAGCGCATCTTCACGCACGTGCATCTGGTGGATAGCTTTCCCTTCGAGCTGACAATCTACGCCAGCGATCAGGCCCATTACGTTTTCAAAAGCTCGATCACAGGCAAAGGAATCGAACGGGCCAGCATTGCTGAGTTGGAGCAGTTTCTGTCACGAGAGTATCCCGATCTCGATCTGGCAGCCGCGCTGGAAGAAACCGCCAGCCAGCCCGATCGCTTTCAAGTCTTCGAGGCATTGCTCTTGCCGCTCGAAAACGTGAAGGGCCCGCTCAAGTATCATCCTGAAGGAGACATGCTCTACCACAGCCTGCAAGTGTTCGACCACGCCCGCGATCAGTTGGCCTACGACGAAGAGTTTCTCACCGCGGCGCTGCTCCACGACGTCGGCAAAGCGATCGATCCCACAGACCATGTTGGTGCTGGCCTCGACGCTCTCGCCGGCTTCATCACCGACCGTACCGCTTGGCTGATCGAGCATCATATGCTCGCCCACCAACTCGCCGACGGTAGCCTTGGCGCGCGGGCACGTCGCCGCTTGGAGGAATCCGAACACTTCGAGGACCTAGTATTGCTAGGTGAATGCGACCGTGCCGGCCGCCAACCCGGAGTCGAATCGCCCGAACTGGAAGAAGCAATCGACTACCTGCGCGAGCTAGGGCAGATGTTTGGCTAACGCTGCTCCCTGCGGTGTTGCCAATATCCTGGCGAGCGACTTGAATGCGCTACCGCCGCAATATAAATATCGCCGAATATTGTTTGATATACGACGCTATACGGAAACCGTTTGACAATCGCAAAACGGTGTTTCGCATCATAACGAGAAACGATTCCGGGGCCGCTATGATGCGCATCAGCACTTCTTCGACGTCGGTTTCAAATTTGATCGCTGCTTGCGGACTTCTCGCCTCGTACCATTGGAAGGCGCCCCTATACTCGCCGTCCGCCTCGGGGTGAAAGATCAGCTTAGCCACCCTTCTGTCCCCGCGCCCGCATCTTCACTTCGGACCAGGGAATACCGGCGACGTGACCGGACTGCAACTCCTGCGAACGCCTCTCGATAACAGGTCGCCACGACTCATCGAATGGCGGCCGGTCTTCTGGTTGCAGCGATGCGAGAATTGCCTCGACCAGTTCCACACGATCCCCGTTTGGAAGCGCCAGCGCAGCGGAGAGCACTTGATCCATATCGATATTCATTGAATCAACTCCACCAAATCTTTTTGCGATTATTCAAAGGTTGAAGCTTGGTGTTAGGCAACTTCTTCTCTCGCATTATAGACCGGTGTTGGCGTATTTGCTCGGTCACCAAATCGAGCACATCGCTAAGCCAACATCCCGCCTTCCATCGCCAGCAGTCGCCGTTTCATGCTCAGCCCCTCCGGCGCGGAGTAACCTCCCAATCCACCACTGGCTCCCAGTACGCGGTGGCAAGGCACGATCAGGGGATAGCGATTCTTGGCCATCACGCTGCCGACTGCCCGCGCCGCGCCGGGCGACCCACACTCGGCCGCCAAGTCGCCGTAGGTGCTCGTGCCACCCCAGGGAATGCGCCGACACGCCGCAACCACTTTCGCGCCGAACGTGGTCAGGTGGTCCAGCGACAGCGGCGTGTCGGAAAAATCGACTTTCTCTCCCGCGGCGTATAATTTCAGCTTCGCGATCAGGTTCCCAACCCACCGCGGCACATCATCAACTTGACCTTCGGCCGCAAC
>CAZGMU010000271.1:0-1265 GCA_964526975.1 uncultured Planctomycetaceae bacterium | reverse complement strand
TTTTCTCGCCAAGCGATAGCCATCCAATTCAGGTCGGTCTCGAGCGATGCAACGGGCGTCGGCTCCGTAGCGAGTGTCGAGTGAGTGCGCAGTTGAGAAGAACGACGTGAGCGGTGTTCGGAGGTTAACATAAATTACCTTCCTGGAAGTGCGTGCCGAGAAATATCCAACACTTTGACAGTCGCGAGCAATCCATTTTATACTTGTAGGACAAGGCGTCGAGGGTCGGCCCCCGAATGGTGCGGCCTGCTCAAAATCACCGAGGAATATTGCAACCGATGACATCCTATCATTCGCTTGCCGACGACTTTTATGTGAGCATGAACCTCAGCACCGAGATGGAGCTCACCGGAAGCCGCGAAGCGATTCTTCATTATTTCGAACAAATGCAAAAGAGGTTCCCCGAGTTGCGGAACTTCTACGCTCGCGACAAGGGCGATTTTGTTCTAGAAGCCGACAAAGAAGGCGGCAGTTACCGTTGGTGCTCGATCGAAGTCAGGCGGATTTGCTCCGGCTTCGTAAACCCCGATACGTTCGAGTCGGCCGTCGCGCAGCATCGCCATGTGCTCGAGCTCGCGCCATACGGCCTGTCTTTGAGTCGACTGGATTGCGAAGCGCTCGACCTCATGGTGGGCTTCGACTTCAACTACCGCGGCAACCAAAACGCGCTGATCGCCGAGGCGCTCGGCGTTTGCCCCGCCTTCGAGAAACTGGCCGGCATGCGCGGCACGACGTTCATCAGCAACGAGCCAGCTCTCACGTTCGCCGTCGATGATGAATGCCGCATGCAATGCCGCGTCAACGTGGAAACGCGAACCAACGCCTATCAGATCCGCACCGGCGAGTTTCAGGACGAGCAGGTGAGCGTCTACGTCACGGCCCGCCAATACGGCAGCCTGCCGCCCGAGATGGCGTATGTCGAAGTCATCGACCGTTTGGCAAGACTCTGCCGCGACGTGGTCGAAGGCTACGTCGTCGATGGCGTCTTGCAGCCGCTCGCCCGCGCCATCGCGCTAGAATAATTTGTAAGCTGAACTCGCAGCACCTATAGGCGCATAGCGCAGAACAATCGCCGGACCGCCGCGCGGTCCGGGGGTTTTGCTTTGAAGCCATCAGTAACGCACAGCCACGTTACTCCGTAGCCGGTGGCTTCGCCGGTGCCGCGGACTTCTTCTTCGACTTGTTGTACTTCTCCAGCTCCGGTCCAGCCACATCCTTGCCCGCGCGCAGACCTTCGATTTGCTCGGTGATCTCGCCCGCCAGCC
>CAZGMU010000270.1:0-6986 GCA_964526975.1 uncultured Planctomycetaceae bacterium | reverse complement strand
CTTTGGATTGATCGCATACAGCGTCGGCCGCTCATACCCAGACGACAGAAACAATAGCCCATGCGCATACACAGGTCGCGGCACGACCGAATACCCTTCGTCATATCCTACACGCCACAACTCTTTGCCATCCTGCGGCTGGTAAGCCCCCACAAAGCCGCTGCCGGGGCTGATCACCTGCGTCGCGCCGTCCAACTCAATCACCGTTGGCGTGCTAAACGAAAACGTCCGCGAAGCCGTCGTGTTCCGCGGCGTCTTCCACCGCACTTCGCCATTCTTTACATCGAGCGCCGCCACAAATGGGTCTTCATCCGCATCACAACTAAAGATCAACAGGTCTCCAACCAACACAGGCGACCCGCCATTCCCATGCTGCGGCTTGTAAGCCAATTCGGTCTGTCGCCACACGACCTTGCCCGAAAGATCGAGCGCCGCCGTACCCAGGTGCCCAAAATGCACATACAACCGCTCGCCCGCCAGAATCGGCGAAGGGCTCGCCAGGCTGTTCTTCGAGTGCCGCTCCTTCACCGCCGTCGGCTCGGGCTTGAACACTTCCACATTCCAATCGATCTTGCCATCCGCCTCGTTCACGCACAGCACGCGCAGCGACGTGACATCCTCCCCTTCTTCCACCGCCGTCGTCATATACAACTTGCCGCGCGACAGCACCGGCGACGACCAGCCCACGCCCGGCATCGGCTCCTTCCAAACAACATGCTCTTTCGTCGACCAAACAATCGGCACGTTCTTCGCCGCTGAAATCCCGTCCCCCGTCGGCCCACGAAACTGCGTCCACTCCTCGGCAACCGCCGAAGTCGTCACGACCAACATCAGCACGAATGTATGGAGCGAAGAAATCATCAATGTCCTAATAGCTCTCATAACTCTTCGGCGGCAATCCAATCGCAAACACCCGCACCAGCAACATACCGCAGATGAATCCGCCAATGTGTGCCATGTAAGCCACACCGCCCGTTTGCGCCTCGCCGCCGAACATCCCAATCCCACTCACGATCTGAAACACAAACCACATCCCAATCGCCACGTACGACGGCACCTGCGTCAGCGTCCGAAATAGAATCACGGTCACCCGGCGATGCGGAAACAAGAACATGTAGCCGCCCAACACGCCCGAAATCGCCCCCGACGCACCGAGCGAAGGCACCAGCGCCTGTTCGCTGCCGGCGCCGTACATCAGCACCGTCGTAAACACATGGGCCAGCGAAGCCACGATTCCCGCCACTATGTAAAACAAGAAATATCGCAAGTGCCCCAGTGCGTCTTCCACATTGTCGCCGAAGATCCACAGAAACAGCAGGTTGCCAAAAATGTGAGCCAACCCACCGTGCATGAACATCGACGTGAGCAGCGTAAAGTACACCGAGCCCGGCGTCGGCTGCAGCCCGGGCACCGTCATCTCCTGGCCCGTCATGGGGATTTCCACGCGACGCTCCCCCGTCACTTCGTCGTGCCCGGTCACAATCTCACGCGGCACCGTCGAGAACGTGAACGTGAACTTCTCGTTCTCCCCCATCTTCTGAAAAACCACGAATACGAAGATATTGATGGCAATCAAGCAGATATTCACGGTCGGCACGAGCCGCCGATCCGAATTGTCGTCGCCGATTGGCATGATCATCGTCGCAAACCCTCAAACACGTGAGGCCCTTATCCGCCCCCTAAAACATACCGAACCACTTTCCCGGTTGCCATGAGCGCGGCACACTTTAATCTAGCCGTCTCGATTTAGCCGTCTCGCTCGCGAGACGCAGCCCCACCCCCAACTTGAACCAACCACCTCCCAACGCTACACATAACATTCTGACACCCGACACCTGAAACCCGACACCTAATCCCACGGAGACCAACATGAAACGCAAAGCATCAGCCGAATGGAAAGGCGCACTCAAAGACGGCAAAGGCACCATCAGCACCGATAGCGGTGTGCTCGAAAACACGCAGTACTCCTTCAGCACGCGCTTCGAAGAAGGCAAAGGCACCAATCCCGAAGAACTGATCGCCGCCGCCCACGCCGGCTGCTTCTCCATGGCCCTCTCCGGCCAACTCGGCAACGCCGGCATGACGGCCGAAAGCATCCGCACCACCGCCGCTGTCACACTCGAAAAAACCGACGCCGGTTTCACCGTCACGCTGGTCCATCTCGATGTCACCGCCAAGATCCCCGGCGCTGACCAGGCAAAATTCGAAACCGCCGCCAACAACGCCAAAACCGGCTGCCCCATTTCACGTCTCTTGAACACCACAATCACGATGGACGCCAAGCTCGAAGCATAGATGGCGGCCCGGGTGGCACGCCCTGACGCTCAGGGAAGGGCGTGGCTGCCTGCGCGCAAGCGCCCACACCCTTCGCAGACTCAGGGCGTGCCACCCTGCCACATCTCTCATTTCTCACTCCTCGATCCTCGCTCCTTCATCTTCCCCTTCACCTGCGCCGCCCCGTACTTCTCCGCCCAGTCATGCATCACCGCAATCACTGGGCGGAGTGTTTCTCCCACCGTCGTCAGCGAGTACTCCACCTTCGGCGGCACCTGCCGATGCACCTTCCTGCGCACGATCCCATGCGACTCTAGCTCGCGGAGTTGCTGCGTAAGCGTCCGGTGCGACACGCTCTCGAGCGCCCGATGCAACTCGCTGAACCGCCGCGTTCCCGCAAACAACTCCTGCAAAATCAGCACCTTCCACCGCCCGCCGATTACCTCAATCGCCGTTTCCACCGGGCATCCCACAATCTTCTTCGCCATACAACTTTCCCGTCGTGGCCCGTCAATGTCTACTCCGTCGTGTAGCTGAATTTGCAAGAATTCGGATGTGTTAGTTGAGGCCGAATTCTTGCAAACTTAGCTACACCACACATCCCGCCAATACGCGGAACAGTGTTACCCAGTAACCTTTTGGTTACTTACTCACAAACAAGTCCGTTCTTGCTGTCGCTACCATACGCGCATACAAGTATAAACGAACGCCTCTCGCACATGCAGGCCGACAAGAAAGGAATAAACTTATGAACACCGCCACCAAACAATTCGAAGTCCGCCCCGGTAACCAACGCGGCACCACCGAGATCGGCTGGCTCCACAGTCGCCACTCGTTCTCCTTCGGACGCTACTACGATCCGAACAACATGGGTTACCGCTCGCTCCGCGTCATCAACGACGATGTCGTCGAACCCCGCCGCGGCTTCGGCGAGCATGGCCACGACAACATGGAGATCATCACCTGGGTGATCCAAGGCGAGCTCCGCCATGGCGACAGCACCGGCACCGACGACGTCATCCGTCCCGGCGAAGTCCAGGCGATGACCGCCGGCAGCGGCATCCGCCACAGCGAAGTCAATCCGTCGGCCAGCGAACCGGTTCACTTGATCCAAATCTGGATCGAACCGAACAAGCTGAACCTGACCTCGTCCTACTCGCAAAAGCCATTCGACGCGGCGGGTCGCAATGGCAAATGGCAAGTGATCACCAGCGCCGATGGCCGCGAGGGCTCGCTTGTGATCCATCAAGACGCCGTGTTCGGCGTGGCCGACCTCGCTGCCAACGAGCAGCTTAGCCTCTCGCTGAACCACGGCCGACATGGCTACCTCCACGTCGCCTTCGGCAACGTGCAGATCGGCGACACACAGCTCGTCGGCGGCGATGCAATCACCTTTGCGGGTGAGACATCGCTCGACGTTACTGCCACCGAAGGCAGCCAACTGCTGTTCTTCGATCTGGCCTGAGCCGGAGCATACAGCCGTCGGCACGCGGCATTTACACGCCGCGTGCCGACGCTTTTCTTGACAATGCGCGATCGAGTGGTAATCCCCCGGGTTATCCCACCACCTCCCGCGGAATCTTCGGATGCACGGCAATGAACACGTTGCACGGCGCGTGATGCACGACGTAAGACATCCAGTCGGCATCATCAGCCGACGGCCCCCACGTAGTCGACGGCGACGGCAGCACAATCACGTCGTAGTTTCCCTCGCGACTCATTCGAATAATCTCGGGCCCATCCTGCGGCTCGTCTGCGATCACTGCAACCGGTCGACCGAGTTGCTGAGCCCATTGCCTGTCCTTGGCGAACACTTCCTGCCCGTTGGCCGCTGTGAAGTCGATCTTGTGAGCGCGCACAATGTCGAGCGTCGTACTGCTCGACACCATCGTCAGCATCCACTCGAACACATCGCTGCTCGTCCGCGTGCCATCGTGTACCAAAAGCACGCGTTGGATACCAACACCGGCCGCACGCAGATCCGCAATCGACCGCGCCTGCCGCTCGACCGCCTTCGGAATGCGGCTACCACCATCCAGGTCGAACGTTAGATCACGATGCGCGCCAACGACATGCACCGTTAGGCCTTGCGGCATCCCGCCATGCAGGTTGATCCAATAAAACGCAATCTGATCGAGCTGCTCTTCGGCCGTATACTTGTTGGACGCACCGACGAGAATCTCCTGACACGGCAAATCCTTGGCCGTGTTCAACACGGCATGGAGCGCGTTGTTCGTCGGCACGAGCATCGGCGTCACGGTCTTGCCCAATCGTTCAGCGTGATCGACCACCGCCGTGAGCAACTGCTGATCGTACACGTCGAGCCGATCATCCGACGGCAAGCCAGCCCCCTCGGGCTCAACCTTGGCCGTCATCACCACGACGTCGGTCGTCGTCGGATCGGTATCCGCCAGCGCCTTGTCCAGCATGAACAGATTGTGCGGCGAACGAATCGCGACCAGCTTGCAATACGGCTTCGTCAGCCCAAGGCTCGCCTTGGTTACATTTTGCACCGCCGCCCGATTGAACTGCTCAAGGTGTTCATGATGCAGGCCGCCACGTCGCTTTTCGTGATACTTCTCGCTCGTGATGAACAGCACAAGGAAAAACAGTGTGAAGACCGCTCCGCTCACAGTCGCAACGGGCTTGGTCACCAGGTTTGCCAACGCCGACAGGAAGACAACCACAAAAACCATCGTGAGCCCAACGGGCACGTGAACATCGCCCCAACGAATGTTCAACGGCACATAGAACTCGCGCCGGCTCCGATCGCGAAAACGCAAGATCACCATCGACAGTGTCTTAAAGACGAAGCTCCAGACCACACCAAAGGCATAAGCCTCGCCCAGCAGCAACACGTCGCCCCAGCTGGCAATGATGGTGAAGATTTGCAAACCCGTTATCAGAAACAACACACGATAATTTGTACCGAACCGCGTGTGCGGTCGAAGAAACCAGTCGGGCAACACGCCATCTTCCGCCACGCGGCTCAGCACGCCATTCGAGCCAACGATCGATGTATTGACCGCGCCAGACAGAATCAAGAAGCCGACAAGCACGACGAACGCATTCAACATCAGCAATACCGGCACAGGCCCCACCATGTGCATCGCCAGGCCGCCGATCCAGTTGTCGTAGTACTCATGCATCCGCTCGTAATCTGGCACTAAGAGAACGACCAGGAAGTTGAATATTCCAGTCAGCAGCAAGCTGAACACAAAGACCACCAGCGCCGCCTTTTTGAAGTTCGGCAATTTCGGCGATTCTACCTCGCGATAGACCTGCGCCAGGGTTTCCTCACCGCTCATCGCCAGGACCGAGTGGCCGAAGGCGATCACAATGCCGACCACTCCGATAATGCTCCACCAGTTGGTTGGATTTCGCAGCGGCTCGGCGATCGAGGGGAACTGACCAATAAGGCCCAATGGATCTTCCTGCCTTCCTGTGAGTGGATTGATCTTGGGAACGCTTTTTCCATCATCGCTCACCTCCCACTTCTTGCTCAGATCGGGCCGCCAGGTCGGCAGGGAATTGACAGGGCCTTTGACCGCCAAGGTCACGCCCGACCAAACAAGCATCAAGAACGCCATGACCGCAGTGACCATCATGATGCGCAGCGCTTTGCCACTCGATTCGTGAATCCCTCGCAAGTTTTGCCGCAAGAAGTAGATCGTTGCCGCGCACGCAATCGCGACCGACCCCCAGGCTTTGATCGCGATGCGGGTCGATCCGTCGAATTCGATGCCGCCGAAATGCGACAGCGCTTCGAGCGCGAGCCCAACGATATACTGACCGGCCGAGACGCCGCTGATCGGCCCCGTCAACACGTAGTCGAACAGCAATGCGGAAACCGAGAGCTTGGCCAAGAAGCCGCCCATGGCTTCCTTGACGACGCGGTACACACCACCACGAACAAACAATGAGCAACTCTCGATATAGACGCCGCGCATCGCGTAACTGAAGACAAGCACGGCCAGGATAAACCAGGGCGCCGCCTTGCCGATCTGGCTTTCGACGATCGCGCCGATGTAGTACACCGTGCTCGACATGTCGCACAGCACCACCGCGGCCGTGCGCCAGAAGGAAATGAAAGTGAACATCACGCTGCTGACGACGACAACTTGCGCAGCGCGACCCGTCGACCGGCGGGCCGGTACTTCTTGCGAAACAACAGAGTCCATGGAAGCGACCTGGGACGCTTGGTCCCCATAAGCGGAGAGGCGCTTGGCGCTTGAAGAACGACGAAGGCATGAAGACGCGCAGGCGCGCGGACCCCGTCGCTCTGGAGAGCGGAAGTGCCCTTTCAAACGGCTCGGGCAACGTGCCCAAGCGGGCCGACGAGGTTAGCTGACGGGCTAGAGCTGAAAGGTGCTCCGACTCGCATCGGCGAGTCTGCGCCCCGGCATTCGCGGTTGCGAACGCGTTGGTTCCCCCGTTCCCGAGCCGTCTGCCCGGGATTAGGCTACACGCTTGCCAATATAGAAAGCCGGACGGCGAAGAATCAAGGGCGGCAATCGACGAGTCGCGTAACACCAACCGCCGACTGCACTTACGCTCACGCCGGCACGTGACGCAGCAAACAGAGCAGGCGCTGCTTGCGTACACACTACTGTCGCCAGGACACCGCAATTGAAAGGATCCGTCGCACGTGGATGAAGTGAGCACCGAGACAACGCCGCCGGCGACACCGGTGCCGCCACAGCGAAAGAGCG
>CAZGMU010000269.1:2463-6986 GCA_964526975.1 uncultured Planctomycetaceae bacterium | reverse complement strand
CGTGCAAAAGATCCAGGCCGGCAAGATGAGACTGATTGGCCGCGGCGACAAGTTGCTGAACAACACCGCCATCGAAAACCTGTGCGATGCAATTCTCCTGGCGATCGAGATGCCTCATATCGACGGCGAGGCCTTCAACATTCGCGATGCCCGGCTGGTCACGCGTGAAGAGTTCATCCACACGATCGCCGATTATCTGGGAAAACCCTATCCACGCCATATTTCGGAACGGTTTGTCAAAGCGATGGTCCGGCCGATCGAAGCCATCGCTCGGTTTCGCGGCCGCAAAACTCCTCCAATCCTGACTCAGGGACAAATCAAGTTTCTCACGCAAAACCTGGATTACTCGATCGATAAAGCGCGTCGTGTATTGGGATACCAGCCGCGAGTCGACTTTCAGGAGGGCATCGTCGCCGCGCTCGATTCCATCACGGGCAAAAGCACGGCTCGCCAAGCGCCATTTCCGCAACAGCCCACGGCAGCCAACGATTGAGCCCACCATGCGCATTCGCAAGCTCACGGCGCATGTAGTTCGGGTGCCGCTGAAGCGGCCGTTCAAGCATGCCTCGGCCGTGCGCAATGAGAGCGACAATATTTTCATTCGCTGCGAGCTAGCCGATGGCACCACCGGCTGGGGCGAAGGGGTGCCGCGCAGCTATGTCACCGGTGAAACTCCCGAAGGCTGCCTGACCCAACTGGCCAAAACATCTCTCGCCGAACAACTTTCGCCGGATGCCGGTTCGTGGCCGGAGGTGATCCGGCTGTGCGAACGATTTCAACCCGCAATCGAACGAGACGACCCACGAGGTTGCCATGGCAACGCGCTCCGCTGCGCAGTCGAACTTAGCTTGCTCGACGCGTTCGGCCGGCTGCTCGACGAGCCAGTTGGCAATGTTGTCGAGCGCTTCCCCTCGGCAAGTTCCATTCTGGCCAAGCGAGATTCGGTGCAATACAGCGCCGCGATCGACTCGGGAAACTGCGGCCTGCCACGCAAGTCGCTGGTGCGGAGAATCTATGGCTTTCAGCAATGCAAAGTGAAAGTCGGAGCCGAAGGCGACGACGATGCCGCGCGATTGCGCACTATCCGACAATGGATCGGCTCACGCATGGATTTGCGATTGGATGCCAACGAGGCATGGTCTGCAGAGTCGGTTGTTGCGAGAGTGGAGCCGCTATTAAAGTACAACATCAGTTGCTTGGAACAACCCGTTCCACACGCCGAAGCGCCACGACTGGCCGAGGTGCGCCGGCAAGTACCCACGCCGATCATGCTCGATGAATCACTCACCACCCAGCACGACGCCCAAGCGGCAATCGGCGGACAAATGTGCGACTTGTTCAATATCCGCTTGTCGAAATGCGGCGGCTTTTTCAATAGCTTGCGATTGGCCACGATGGCCAGTAGCGCCGGCCTGGGTTACCAACTCGGCTGCCATCCGGGCGAGTCAGGCATCCTCTCGGCGGCAGGTCGGCATTGGGCCTGCCGCGTGAAAAACATTCGCTACCTAGAAGGCTCTTACGATCGTCACCTGCTCCGCGAGTTGCTGACGCATGAAGATATTACCTTCGGCTACGCCGGCCGGGCGCCGCGACTTACCGCCGCCGGGCTCGGTGTAACCATCAACGAATCGGCTCTGGAACGATTAACCATCGATAAACAAGAACACTTTCTCGCATAACGTATTCGCGGAGAAACCCGCCGTGCATTCCCCTGCTCCGCCCTCCGTGTCGATTCCAGTCATTTCGTTTGCCAATCGCCCGCAAATCGAGTTCTACTCTGCGTGCGACGGTCGTCGGCTGGCTTCGCGTGTCTGGCGGACCGATGGGTTGCCTCAGGCACGTGCCGTCTTTCTACACGGCATCACGAGCCACGGCGGCTGGTATGATCAGGCTGCGAAGCACTTGATAAGAAAAGGATTCGATGTTCACTTCCTCGATCGACGCGGTTCAGGGCTCAACCCGCTCGAGATTGGCGATGTCGACGACTGGCGCACGTGGCTTAGCGATGTGGCATCGTACCTGAACCACATGGTTGAACCAACTGCCACACGCTCACAGCCGTCGCGAATGCCCACGATCCTCTGCGGGATCAGTTGGGGCGGCAAGCTAGCGGCAGCCATCGCGAGGCGATACGCAGCGCTGGTCGACGCACTGGTCCTCATCTGTCCAGGGATTTACTCACCGTTCATGCCGCGTCCCTTTAAGCGGGCCATCCTAGCCGCCCGGGCGCCGCAACGTCTGCAAGACCGCCGGCTACACATTCCTTTAAATCGTTCCGATCTGTTTACCGACACACTGTACTGGCAGGAATTTATCGACCGCGACCCTCTAGCGCTACGGCGCATTACTTGGCGGTTTGCGCAACAAGATCAGCGACTGACACGATTCGCGCGGGCCTCGGCCACGTTTCTGCACCTGCCGCTGCTTATGATACTGGCTGGCGCGGATCGCATCGTGGACAACGATCGCACACGGCGGTTCTTCGGCCAATCGCCTACCCGACGCAAGACGCTGATCGAATACGGCGGAGCAGGGCATACGCTCGAGTTCGAGCGCGATCCATCTACCTATTTCGAAGACCTGGCCGATTGGCTCGCGCGAACGGCAGCGGATTCTTGAAGATCGTTTGAATGATGGTCGTAGCTTTGTAGCACGGACTTTAGTCCGTCTCTTCCCCGCACAGACTAAAGTCCGCACCACGAGAAGGCCGCGCTAGCCTTTCGATTTTGTCAGGGCGACAATCACGCGCGACAAATGGCGCGTGATAGCGCCAGCCACCAGAGAGCCAAACATTCCCAGCACGATCAGCGCAGCCACCAGCAGACGAAATGTAAAGTTTGATTCTCTCCCCAGCAGAAGCACGCACATGGCCGCGATCAGAGGAATAAAGTACGCCAGCCACTCGATCAGCGTCAAATGAAGCTGAACCGGCCCCAGCTCATCCCGTATGACCGCAGTGAGATGCCGTGCATCGCGCCACAAACCAGGATACAAAGCGCGTAAAACCACAAACTCGACCCCACAGAGCGAGTACGCGAGCGCGATCATGCCGGAAAGCACGAACGAGGCCACGAAATGATAAGCCAGCGAGATTTCCAACCCGGTCGTCTTCCAGATCACGAACGGAAAAAGAAAACCGCCGGGAAACCAGCCAATCGCCGTGAGAGCCGCGATGAACCACGGCATTCCCAGCGCCCGCTGCCGTGCGGCTTGCACCTCGCCTTCGTCCAGCCGCTCGGCATTGGACATCGCTTTCCATGTTCGCACGATGGGCACTACCGCGAGAATGAATGCAACAATCGCCGCGGGATAAACGATAGCATTATAAACATTCAATATTCGGTAAAACGTTTTCTGCTGAACCACGTCCATCTGCGTCACGATCTGCGAGAGGTTGTAGACAATGTTGACCGCGCTGGCGATGAGCTGCGGCAATATCACGAGCACAACCAACCAGAAAAACGGATGTCGCAGAATCGGCCCAAAGATTTTCGGCACCGGCGGCAACTGCCGCTGCGATTCGCGCAGCCGTCGGCAGCCATCTAGTTGCTCGGCCAGCTCAGCACCGCTGGCAAAGCGATCCTTTGGATCGGCTTCCAAGCAACGGCCAAGAGTGCGTTCGAGCGTCATCCGCGGACGGGGCAATCCCCGGTTGCACACCGGGGCCATCTGCCGCCGATCGGCCGCCATGCTTTTCAAAGTTTCGACCAGGCTGCCTTTCCTCGAAAATAGCGGGAAAGCAATTCTGCCTTCCAATAGCTGCTGCAACACCAGGCCGAGCGAGTACAAATCGGATTGTGCCGTCACGGCATCGTGGCCGGTAGTGTCGCCCGGGTTGAAAGCGTCGAGATGCTCCGGCGCCATGTAGGCGAACGTGCCGCCGAACATCTCTTCTCCACTCTCCTCGCTTCCCACGGGTTGCGACGAGATGTTGAAATCGGCCAGCATCGGCCGACCATACGGATTCACAAGAATGTTGGCCGGCTTGATGTCGCGATGCATCACTCCGTGGCGATGGGCGAAGTCAAGCGCCTCGGCCAGTCGTGCGCCGAACCAGGCCGTCGCCTCGACGGAATCCATGTCGGCTAGAGCTTCGCGATCATGCAGCGCCGCCGGATCGAGCGCCGCAGGCAGCGAGCCCGAACGATCGATGTAGCCGATCAATTCGTCGCCAGTCCAATCGGGCGACTTCCGCGCGGTGCGCGCGTCTTTCGAGTGCAGCAAGCTGATCAGCTTGTCGAGCCCCATGCCGGGCACAAGCTGCATGCAGAGCAACCGTTGGTTCAGCGATATTTCCACCTTTTCGGAAAACACCTGCACAATATGCTGGTGTTCGAGCCGAGCCATCGTGCGGCCCTCGCTGCCGCGGTTGGCCGAAATCTTCAACGCGACCTGTCGATCGAGCGAGATTTGCCGCGCCAGGTACACCTGGCCAAATGCGCCGCGGCCAAGCAAGTGGACAATCTCGAAATCGTCAACCTTCGCCCCGGGCGCCAGCTCTTCTGGGGCACCATCGCGCGGCG
>CAZGMU010000269.1:0-2453 GCA_964526975.1 uncultured Planctomycetaceae bacterium | reverse complement strand
AGCACCGAGGCCGCCAGCACTGCCACGCCCGCAATCGCGCGGCGGCCGCTGTTCATCACGGCGCAGTTCGATCGTCGGCACGGCATGCGATGGCAGATCGACAGGCAGAGCAGGGGAACGGAAGCTCGGCGCGCGGATCGTTGCGGATTCGACCGGCAAGACATCCGTCATTTCTTTTGGCTTCGCCGAGTCGGCCAGCACGACATCCGACATATGCTTCGCCGTGTCAGACTCTTGCAGTTCGGTCTCCACGGCCCGCCCCTTCGGATCATTCGATCCGGGAACAGTGGGAGGAACTGGTTCGTCTGAAGAATACTTCGCCACGGCGGGATCACTCTTTGTCAGTCGCCACTCGCACGGCGCTTCTCTAGCGCCGGCCGACAATATTCGTGCAGTTCCAAGTCGATCAATTCCTGTTCGGCGGCGTCAAGCGAATCGTTGGCGAGCGAATTAGTAACTTCGTCCAGCAATATTTCGCCAAACAACTCGCGCGAACGGTGCAACAACACGCGAACCGCACCGGCATTGATCTCTTTGCCCAACTGCCGACTGAGACCGGCGGCCAGCTCCGGCGAACGCAGGTCTGGATGATCAACCCGAAAGCGAAGCGCCGTATGGTAGGGCTTGCCCGACTTCTGTTCGTCTTCGGCCAACCGTTGCCAACAGCGAGCCAGCAGTTCGTCGCGCCAACTGGTTTGAAATAGCTTGTCGTTGCCTGCGGATGCTGCGTCGTCGACTTCCGGCTCGGCAATGTTCGAGTGCATCGGCCCTTCAAGGCCGCGCTTCTTGGAGCGTCTCTGGTAATCGACGATCAATCGGTAAACAACTGTCTTCACGAACGCTCGAAATTTACCTCGCGCTGGATCAGCATTGCTAAAGTCGCCACGGACGAACTTCAACGCGAACTCTTGAAATACTTCTTCCGCCGCGTCTTCATTGCGAAGCGCCGATAGCGCGTACCGCCGAACGGCGCCGCCGTAGCGATCAAGCAGTTGCTGCTGGGCAACCTGGACCGCGGTGTGGTCGCGGTGGGCATCGCGGACCATCGACCAGGCCGTCGCGATTCGACTGATATGAAGTTCGGCGTCGTCCATGGGAATTTCCAAGCGGGGAACGGTTCATCCCATTCTAACCGGCCACCGGGGTCGAGCGGCATGCCCTCCCATAATGCCGATTGCACTCGAATTTCCACCTCTCTCCCCATAACTGCGAATGCCGCCCCAGAAATTTACGTCAAGCCACAAGACAGACCTGTTACCAGAGAACCGCTATCCCCAACCGCTTGCGGCTTAGCGCGATTCTCTGGGCAAAGCCCCCCGTAAACCAACGCATAGAACCACGAAAAACACGAAAAGGCCCGAAAGTTTTGGCTTTTCGTATTTCTCCCGGTTTCTCCATCGGGTTACAGCAGGCAACCACCCCTATTTAGCCCCCGGTCAATGACCGGGGGCTAAATATAGCATGGAAGTGATTGATTCCCATTCGTCGCCGCGCTATCATCCCTCGCATGGGCAACACGCTTGCAATCATGCTCACCATCACCACCTATGGCACGTGGCTTCGTGGCGACCGTCGCGGCTACGCCGAAGATGGCATCATCTACCCTGCCGATCCCGACTTGGAATCAAGAGACCGCGCTCGCATGAAGCACCCGGTCTTTGTCTTCTCACGAGACCGCCTGCTAGACATCGGCGCGTTTGTTGGCGAGTCGCCCCTCTCGCGACTTCGCATATCGATTCATGCCCTGCATGCTGGCACTTGGCACGCGCACATCGTGATCGGCGCCGCCCGGCATCCTATCGGCGACATTGCCAAATGTGCGAAAGACGCCGTCCGCTACGGCCTTCGCCCTGGTCGCCCCATCTGGACCGGCGGCTACGACAAACGCTTCTGCTTCGATGAGCGTTCGGTCTTTGCTCGCATCCGCTACGTGGAGCGCCACAACGAAGCTATGGGCTGGCCGGCAAAGCCCTGGCCCTTCATCACGCCTTATCGCCCCCACCACGCCACTTACCCCGGTTCAACACATATTTAGCCCCCGGTCAATGACCGGGGGCTAAATAACCGGCGGACTAACTCACAACGATGGGGGTCGGTAGCTCAATCCCTTTCTCGGCGGCGGTTGCCGAGGTTGGTGACGGCAAGGCCTACGACCATCCAGATGACCGCGCTCGCCGCTTCGGGGACGGTACTAACATTCCAAGGAATCTCCGCGATGCCGTAGTAGCCCACTCCGTTTCCATTGGCAGCAGGGTACTCCACCACGTTGGTTCCCAAAAGGGGAGTGTCATTCCACGTGCCAGGCGACGAGGGGGAAGCGCAGCGGCATAATGCCAATTAATCGCGACGTAATCCTCTCCGTTGGCGTCATTGGTCTCTCCGGACTGCCAATTTGTATACGTTTTTGGTTCGCCACTCGACCATACGAAAGTGCCCCCGGTTCAACACATATT
>CAZGMU010000268.1:0-7020 GCA_964526975.1 uncultured Planctomycetaceae bacterium | reverse complement strand
TTCCAGAAAATTTTCTCCCCAAGACCGAAGAATCCTGTCCATACGACCTTCCATGCCCCATCGCGGCCATGATTTCGATCGGAGCGGGCCACGTTTGGCGCGCCGTTGCGACCACCGTCGGGAACGAACGAGTGAGGTTGCTCGCGCCGAGAAGTATGATCCGTCGTGTCGGAGTTGGCAGTGTCAGCCGATGCACGTTAGCAAAGCTTGCAAAGGAGCATGTGGTCGAAACGAACTCAACTGGTTGCGCTAACGCCAATGATTTCGATACGCCTGGAGCGTTTGGACATTGGCATAAGCGAGGTAGCCGAACATGAGGCCGGTGTAGAAACGCTGATTCATGAGGAAGTAAGCCGCGAGCAACACCGCAACTCCGATCGAAAGCTGCAACGACTGAACAATGCCCGTGCGAGGATTGCCCAATGTAAACAACTCACGCGAGATCTGACCGCCGTCGAGCGGATAGACAGGCAACAGATTGATCAGCCCCCAGGCGATGTTGACGAAAATCAGTTGATAGACAACCAAACTGAGAAAGCTCGATCCAAATGGTTGAAAGAAGGCGTAGAAACGGCCGAGCAGATTGACGGGGATTGCTCGGTAAGTACTCATCACGTCGTCTGCGCTCGACGCAATCGCAAGCCCGGCGCGATGGCCAGCCAGATTCGAGGCCGCAAGAATGATCGCGGCGAACAAAAATCCGGCCATTGGACCGGCAAACAGGATCGCCAACTGGGCCTTGGGCGAGCGGTCGCAGTCGCTGCAAGACGCGAGTCCGCCGAAGCTGTAGAGCGTAATTCGCGGGTGGCCGCCATAGTAGCGTTGCAAAACCGCGTGGCCCAGTTCGTGGATGAGAATCGACACGAAAACGACTCCCACCCACATCAATATCTGGACGGGCTCATCAGCATTCATCCCGAGAAGAAACGACACCAACCAAAAGAGCGGATGGACACGTACGGGAAAGCCTAGTAGCCGAAAGTGAAGGTCGGCCTGGGTTGGGGGTGGTTCGCCGATGAGCATCTGTGGCTGACGCCGAGGTTTAGTGAGATGGGATGGTGGATTGCATTATTCAATTCACAAACGCCCATCCGCAATCCGTAATCGGCATGTTCGCCAGCTTTTAAGCCGCTTCTCGCACAACACGGTCTGCTGGCAAGGGGAACGGATAATGTGTCCGAAGCGCCGGCTGGCGGCTTGAACTCAACGTATCGAGCACATAATCTGCCGCCCGGCTCGATGCTCCGCCATGTCCCACATGCTCTTTGAGTGCCGCTAACTCGGCAACCCGGGCAGTACGCTTCGCTGGTTGGTAGAGCCACTCGATCACATGGTTGGCCACTTGCTCCGACTTATCGCCGCAAGTCAGATACTCGGGCATCAGCACATGGGCATCCACCGGATCGCCCGGATCGTAGGTTGCCACCTTCTTGGGAAATAAATCGGTCGCGGTGAGCAGATTCACCAGCGTGATGTAGCGGACCTTGCGAAAGAACGTTTGCACGAAGTACGCAAGCCGAGTGATGTGATACAGAATAACCGTTGGCTTGGTGTGATAGAGCAATTCGAGCGAGACGGAGCCGGAAACTGCCATGGCGCAATCGGAGGCATGAATAATTTCCGCCGTGCGGCCCACATGCACTTCGATGGGCAGTTCGCACCCTTTCAATCGCTCTTTGACGAAGTCGGCCTGACTCGCCTTGAACGACGCCACGGCAAACCGCGTATTCGGCAGCCGAGCATGCACAAGTTTGGCCGCCTTCAAGAAGTAGTCGAAGTTGCCTTTGACTTCCTGAGTTCGCGAGCCCGGCAGGATGGCCACCAGATCGCCGCCCTTCGCTTTCAGATGGCCGACGAAAACATCGTCCAGCTTCTCAGCTCGCAGTTGATCGAAATAAGGGTGGCCGACAAATGACGCGTTGCAACCACGATCGCGATACCAGGCGACCTCGAACGGCAACTTGCACAGCACATGGTCGACAAACCGCCGCATCTTCTTCACGCGCCATCCGGCCCATGCCCAAAGCTGCGGTACCCCATAGTAGAAGACCGGAATACCGTGAGCCTTCGCTCGCCGAGCAATCCACCAGTTGAAGCCGGGGTAGTCGATCAGCACGACGGCATCGGGGCGGTGGTGGCGGAAGTAGCGATCCGCGCGGCAGACAAGGTTCCAGAACTTGTGAATGTTCAGCAGCACGCGGAGCAGCCACATCACGGCCAATTTGGTGAGATCTTCGTGCAGCGCGCAACCGGCTGCGGCCATACGCGGGCCGCCGTAACCGACGCACTCGCAGTCCGGATGACGTCGTTGCAATTCGCGGACAAGGTTCGCGCCATGCAAATCACCGCTTGGTTCGCCTACCGAGAAAAAGATTTTCATCACACGCTCCGCAGTAGGTCAGCCTTTAGGCTGACTGCGCATCTATCATCGATCGAGTGTCAGGCCAAAGCCTGACCTACATGGGTCGCGGAGTATGGCAAAATGCACAAGACAGGAAAAGCTCAGTTGGACACTAACTTGCCGAGCTTTTCGAGCATCATTTCCAGATAGCTGCGCCGCTCCGTCGGTCCAAGGTGCAGTTCCGAAGCAAGTTTAGAGACAATTGCTTTTGCCGCCTCGAGCTCGGCTTGCTCCGCCATCAGCTCGAGCTCTGCAAACGTTCCCAATCCGTCGATGTCGTCGATCGCGCCTTCAACCTTGCAGCCAGCCTGTTCGATCTCGAACTTGCGGCGCCGCTTGTGTACCACCAACACCTGCTTGAAGCCGAGTAGTTGCAACAATTCGGCAAATTTCAAGCCGCCTCGGTCGCTTCTGTCGAGCGGCAGCTCAAGCTCTTGCCGGGTCTTCGTCGTGGTGTCGATCTTTGGCCCTTTGTACGTCACCAGGCTTTTGTCGCCCACCATACGAATCCGCAAAGCTTCATCAGTCTTGGCGAAATCCCGAGCAGGATGCGCAAAGTAACGATCCGCCTGATCGATCGGCGGCTCAATTTTAACACCGCGTTCCGCCAATCGCGCTTCCAGCGTCCGTACCTCCAACACCCGATGCTTTTGCTCGACTTCGTATTGCATTTGCAGTTAACCACGACGACATGATGGGAACGATAGTCCGTCGTTATGCCCGTCGTATCGTTGTGGTTCTCCTATCGTCCGGAGAAATAGGTAGGCGAATCGACAAAGCCTGGCCGATCGGGCCGCGAGGCGACTGCTTCCGCATCGAGTGCCCACAGCGGGCTGATTTCCACTGGCGTGCTGTCCTCGATTTTCGTTCCCGCTGCCCGGAGCCATTTACGGTGCTGCGCCATCATAAACTCATGCACGTATTCCGGCGTATCGCGCGATGCCCCCGGCGCGTTCTTAAGCGGAGCAAAAACATCGGCCTCGGCATATTCGACCACGAATGGGTTCTTCGCCGCCGGCAATAAATCAAAAATAAACCGCTCGAACTTAAGTGCGTTGGGCTCTTTCGGCTCGACCAGTTGGCCATCGCCATCGATGTAGGAAACGTTCTTGCGAGCGATGTGAAACGGCAAGGCATCCTTGAGAGCCAGCGCCCGTTCCAAGAACGCCACGCTAAACATATGCACCGCGATACTGCCCGCCCAAAACTCGAGTGTGCCATCAGCAACACGCTTAGACGCCACGTCGTCGGGCAGGTCGCTATATTCGATCACCTGCAACTGCCCGTCGATCATCGCAAACACACCCAGCCGATCCTGCGGCGTTTGCTTGGCCACTGCCATCGAGGTGAGTTCCGAATTGGCCAACAGGTGATGACCAATAAACTCGGGGTCCGCGATCGGAACCAACGGATTGTCGACCTGCAAGTAGAACAAGTGGCGAATCCCGCGCCGACGCATGTGCTCCATCGCGCCACTCGTGGCCAGCGCTGCCACTGTTCCGCCATGTCCATCGGGACTTAAAAACAGCGACCCCTTATCGGCCAGAAGCAGATTGCCGGTTTTGGCGTCGACCGCTGGCATGGTTCCCTGACAGAAAAGAACGACATCATCCGCCGGTAGCCCGAATCGAGCGTGCCTCTCCAGGTACTCAGCCTGTTCCTCGTGGGTCACCGGGCTGGTCATCATATAGATAGGAACAGATGCCCCGTACCGCCGGGCCATGGCCAACGCCTTTTCATAGTGGATTTGCAGCAGCGACACGCCGGAAACCGGCCCGATCGAATACATCCCCTTCGGATGCTCGAACCCCAGCCGACTCCCCTGCCCTCCGGCTACGAGAAGCATCCCAATTTCACCCGCCGCAAGTGCCACCGCACCTCGCTTACGGGCATCGGCCGCCGACCACTTCGCGCCACGTTCACGATCGGCCAGGCGCAATGCTGGCGGTGGCGTCGCTCGGCGCGACATGGCCGCCCAATCCTGCGTCGAAGCTCCGTGCTGGGCAAGTTGCCGAATCTGTTCGAAATTGATGGCCGCGATTTGCGATGCCAGGTTCTGCTGCCCCGCTTCGTCAAGTTCATCCCAGAAACAGAGCAAATGCTCCTGCTTAAGCGGAGCTAGTTTTGCAGCCAGTTCTTGGCGACTCGGCGTCGGTTGCATCAAAAAATCCAGCCCTTCACCCAGGCATAAGCCAGCAGGCACAGCAGCGGAAACAGTACGAATACTGTGGCGTAGGTGAAAATCGAAGTCCAGACGTGTCGGGGCCAGCGTGCCATCGACCTATTGTATAAGGAATAGCCACCTGTTCGGGAGTGGCAATTGTATCTCGCGGACGACCAAGTTTGTTCTTATACTAATGACTTCACCAAAATCCAACTTTTATTAGTATCGAGGAGTCAGCAGTGTCATCCGGCAAGCATCTGTTTACCAGTGAATCGGTCAGTATGGGTCACCCGGATAAGCTGGCCGATCAAATCTCCGACGGCGTGCTCGACGCCTTGCTTGCCCAGGACCCACAGAGCCGCGTGGCTTGCGAAACAATGGTCACCACCGGCCTAGCCGTAATCGCCGGCGAAATCACGACCAACGCCTATGTCGATATGCAAAAAGTCGTTCGCGAAGTGATCAACGACGTTGGCTACACCGAAGCCTCGATGGGCATCAGCGCCGATCATTGCTCCGTGCTTGTCGCCCTGCACGAACAAAGCCCCGACATTGCGATGGGCGTCAACTCCGATTCGTCGAAAGGCAAAGATATTGGCGCTGGCGACCAGGGCCTGATGTTCGGCTACGCCTGCAACGACACCGAGGAGCTGATGCCTCTGCCGATTTCGCTGGCTCATAAAATCATCAATCGCCTGACCGAAGCCCGCTTCAAAAAGGAAGTGAATTGGCTCCGTCCAGATAGCAAGAGCCAAGTGACGGTCGAATTCGATGGCAACACGCCGGTGCGCGTCGACACGGTCGTCGTTTCGACACAACACGACGACAAGGTGAAACACGCCGAGATCAAGAAATACATCATCGATGAAATCATCAACCCGCTCTTGCCGTCCGATCTAGTAAGCGGTGCGGTGAAATACCACATCAACCCCACTGGCCAGTTCATCACCGGCGGTCCGCATGGCGATTGCGGTCTTACCGGCCGTAAGATCATCGTCGACACCTACGGCGGCTGGGGCCGGCATGGCGGCGGCGCGTTCAGCGGCAAAGACCCAACCAAGGTCGACCGCAGCGCCGCCTACATGGCCCGTTACGTGGCGAAAAACATCGTCGCAGCAGGCTTGGCCGATCGCTGCGAAGTGCAACTCGCCTACGCAATTGGTGTTTCCGAGCCGGTGAGCGTCAGCATCGACACCGAAGGCACCGGCCAAATCGACGACGCCCGGATTTGCGAGCTCGTGCGAGAGATTTTCCCCCTCACCCCAGCGGGCATCATCAAGCACCTCGATCTGCGCCGTCCGATTTACCGCAAAACAGCAGCCGGCGGCCATTTCGGCCGCAATGAGCCGAACTTCACCTGGGAAAAGACCGATAAGGCGAAGGCGCTAGCCGCCGCGGCTGAAAAGTCGGCGGCCGCCGCTCGCTAGGTCGTTGAATTTATGCGTGCCACGGATGGCATCCTTCGATCGTGGATTATACGTGCTGGCCGCAGGGGCTGGCCCGTTTCGCCACTTGTCGTCGCGTCGATCGCTTTCGTCGCCGCGCTGAGTCTGTTTCTGTTCATGCGCCGGACGAGCGGCGCGTTCACCTCGTCGCTCGCCGGGCCGCAACTGGTCGCCACGGCGATCGTAATGTGTGCATGGGCGCTCATTGTGCGCGAAATCACGGCGAAGCGAGCCATTTTTTTCTGGATTTCGCTCGGCACAGTGCTCCTCGTCGCGATCGCCTGCTCTTTTCCGGCCGCTCGCATTTTGGATTGGCTCGTCTGGGTGCCCGCGATTGGCCTCGTTTCGATATGGCCGATCATTTCAAAAACAATTGATTCACCCTCACAGCACGAAAAACCAAACGTGCTAGAAATCGACTCCGCTCCTGAGCAGGTTCTGCAACAACTGACACGCATCCGCACAGGCGAGGGCAAAGAAGCCATCCGCGGCATCCTGACTGCCGAATTTGCCACGGGCGAACGACAAACGACTCTCTACGTCAGCTTCTGCCCACCATTCGAGACGCTGCCCGAAATCGAGGCCAACTCTACTAGCGACTTCGAGGCCGACATCAAGCTGGTCCAGGTACTCCATAACGGCGCTCAATTCGAGGTCCGGCTAAGCGAACCAGCCGAGGAACCCCTGGCCATTTCCATTGAGTTTTTCGCCAGCGAACGGGTATAATCTCGAACCAAGTAGCACCCTACGCCGTTAACTCTTTTCCAATACAAAAACAACTTCGGCAGATAGGATTCACCACGGAGACACGGAGGACACAGAGAAGACAGAAGGAGAAACAGAAGAATACGAATCGCCACGAATCTACGCGAATCAATCAGAATCATGAATGAGGCAAAAATAGTCTCCTTCTTGGATGGTTGAGATTAGCGGGGATCAGTGAAGATTCGTGGTCCTATCCTCCTTCGCTTTCTTCTCCGTGCCCTCTGTGTCTCCGTGGTTATTCTGAA
>CAZGMU010000267.1:0-7031 GCA_964526975.1 uncultured Planctomycetaceae bacterium | reverse complement strand
TCAACCAATTCGATGTCGCGGGCTCACGCTCATCGAGGTCGTCGCCTCGACGATGATCGTCGGCCTGATGGCCGTTGTGGCGCTCAACTCGTTGGGCGCGGCCACGAAGTCGGCCAATTCGATCGGCAACCGCGCCGTCGCTGCCGGCATGGCCGACGAGCTCATGTCGGAAATCCTGATGCAGTCGTATAGCGATCCCAATGGCGCTGCCACCTTCGGCAATGAAAGCGGCGAGGCCACCAATGTCCGCTCGGCGTTCGACGATGTGGACGACTACAACGGCTGGAACGCCTCGCCGCCGCAGTACCGCGACGGCACGACAATCCCCGACCGCGCCAACTGGCGCCAGCGAGTGACGGTCACCTACGTCGGGCCAGCGAATCTCACTCAAACCAGCGGCACCGACCAAGGGGCCAAGCGCATCTGCGTGCAGATCGAGCACCAGGGACAAGTGCTCGCCCAGCAATACGCGGTTCGCACCAATACCGACGAGAACTAATCGATGAGACGCCGTTCAAAAACCCGTTGCCGCCGTGGCGGTGTGTACATCATCGTTCTCGGCAGCTCGATGCTCATCGCCCTCTTGGGAATGTGCGCGCTCATCGGCCAGCGAATCGAAAACCGCCTGGTCGCCTCTTCCGCCGATATCCGCCAGGCCCAACTCAACGCCCACACCGCCGTCGAGCTCGCTATCCTGGCCATGAAGCAAGATATCAATTGGCGATCCACCTACTCCAACGGCAACTGGTTTACCAGCCGCGGCACGGGCATCGGCACTTGCACGGCGAATGTCGTCGATCCGATCGATGGCAATCTCGCCTCGGGCGCGGATGATCCCGTGCTCATCACGGGCATCGGCTATAGCGGCGCCGCCGAGCAGCGCGCCCAATTAATCGTCGATCCCAAGAAGACGCCCCACAGTTGCCTTCGATCGGCCGTCGCCGTCGGCAACACGATCACATTGGCTAGCGATATCTTGCGAACCAACGGGCTTACGACCACGAACCAAATATCGGCAACCTCGTCGGCCGTCTATGGAAAAGTGGAGGCAACCTCGATCAGCGGCTCGACCTACAACGGCACGACGACCACGATCAATTCGGGCAGCCGCCCCACGATGCCCGATTGGACGACGGTCTTTAATTATTACCGCACCAACGGCACTCAAATCGATATCAACTCGCTCCCCACGTCGACACCCAACCTGGGGCTAAACGTCAATATGGAAAGCGGCGCCGATTCGTGGACCGGCTCCGCGCCAGGCGTCGACACGGCCGACATCAGCCAAACCAACAACGTGAATCGCACCTCGGGCGGCAGCTATAGCTTGCGCGTTCGCAACCGCGATAGCTGGTACTCCGGCGCGTCGCAATACATCGACAGCTACGTCAAGCCAAGCCAGCAATATACGATCGAAGGCTATGTCTATTTGCCTCTGTCGCTTGGCATTACGAAGAGCTTCCGCTTTACGCTCTATACAAAGGGCACGCAAAGCACCGCCACTCAAGCGATCGGATCCGACAACCTGATCATCGCCGGTCTCGGCTGGCAAAAAGTGTCGGCCACCGTCACGGCCCCTGCCTGGACCGGCGACCTCGAATACGCGTTCATTAAAATCGCCGGCGACAACAACAACACCTCCGACTTCTATTTCGATGATTTCTCGATCCGCGAAACCACCAGCGGACGCTTCATCTATCGCAAGGTGCTCGGCCCGGGCGTCAATCCATTTGGCGCTCAGACGAACTCGGAAGGCATTTACTGGATCAACTGCAACAATAATCGGCTGGTCATCGAGCGGTCGCGCATTGTCGGCACGCTGCTCGTCATCAACCCAGGCGCCAATTCATGCGTCAAAGACGGGCCCATCAGTTGGGCACCCGCCGTGCCAGGCTATCCGGCTCTCTTAGTCGACGCGGACAACGGCACGAGCGCCAACTTCGCGATCATGGCCACGAACCGACCTCTCAGCGAAAAAGAAAACCTGACCAATTTCAATCCGTCCGGCGCCACGAGCGAGGAATTCGGCGCCGACTCCGACATGAACGACATCTACCGCTCGCAAATCCGCGGCCTCATCGCCATCCGCCAAGACCTGGTCTACCAGAACCGCCCGCTCATCAAAGGCCAAATCATCGTCGGCAACAACATCGCCAACTCCAGCGGCGAATTGGAAATCGATTACCAGCCCGACTCCCTCCTCAACCCGCCGCCCGGCTTCTGGTCGTACTCCTACTCCCGCCGCACCGGCTCCGCACGCAAAGCCGTGTTGCCATAGTGGGAAAAGAGGGGGAGGTTGGGAGAGGGGGAGGCTCGCAGTAACACGCTGCTTTACTACAAACACTCCCCCTCTCCCAACCTTCCCCTCTCCCACTCTCCGACTTCCCCTCTCCCACTCTTCACGCCGCCGCTAGATAATAGCGCCCAGCGCCCCTTCCCCACTCCGCATTCCCAACTCCCTACTGCCATGTCCCGTCATCCTCTCCTCCACATGCTGGCCCGCTACCGCGAGACGTTCCCGGCCGAGACCGTCATGGTCGATCGGATCTGCCAACTCGTCGAAGCACACGCCAACTGCTTTGACCGAACCTGCCGTCCAGGCCACATCACGGCCGCCGCGTGGATCTTGTCGTCCGATCGCCGCCGCGCGCTCCTCACGCACCATCGCAAGCTCAACCGCTGGCTGCAGCTCGGCGGCCACGCCGACGGGCAGTGCCACGTCGAAGACGTCGCCCTCCGCGAGGCTCGCGAGGAATCGGGCCAGGCCCGCTTCGATTTCGTGCCGATCGAGGGCGTCGTGATGCCGTTCGATGTGGACGTTCATGAGATCCCCGCCCGCTATAACGAACAAGGCGAACTCATCGAAGACGCCCACGAGCACCACGACATCCGCTTCCTGATGATCGCCCACACCGACGATTTTGTGGTGAGCGAGGAATCGAACGACCTAGGCTGGTTCACCCCCGAAGAAGTCCGCCAGCGCACCGACGAAGAGAGCATCCTCAGGATGCTCCACAAAGCGCTCGACCTCCTAGGTTAATTCCTGGCGCTCCGCGACGATTAAGAGTGGGAGGCTGGGAGAGGGGGAGATAGGGAGGCTCGCACCCACACGCCGCGCTACTTGCATCACTCCCCCTCTCCCCTCCTCCCACTCTCCCACTCCCGGCCCGCTACTGGCTCTAAAATACCGCCCCTGTTATCTTTAGGAGCAGTCCACCGAGATTCATTTACGGAAGATCAACATGGCCACCGCCCTCGCCCCGCGCACGAAGCCTCGCCGCGAAGAAGTCCCCAAAGACAAGGTCCTCTGCGAATATTGCCCGGCCAAGTGCTGCCGCTACTTCGCGCTGCCGATCGAAACGCCGGAAGACACCGCCGACTTCGAGTTCATGCGTTGGTTCCTGCTCCACGAACGGGCCACCGTTTTCCGCGAAGGCAAAACCTGGTACCTGCTGGTCCACACCGTATGCCGCCATCTGCGCGAGGACAACCTGTGTGGCATTTACGAGACCCGCCCGCAAATTTGCCGCGACTACACGACCGATAATTGCGAATACGAAGACGACTGGACCTACGACTTCTACCTTGAGCGGCCCGAGCAAGTCGTCGAATACTGCGAAGCCACGCTCCAAGACGAATACGACACCATCCGCAGCCCCAAGCCAGCGCTGATGCCAATCCTCAGATAAACCGGAACCCACGCTCAATTAAGAAACTCACGCAAAGGCGCGAAGTCGCAAAGCAAGAATGAATGGAACCACAAGGCACGAAAGGCACAAAGAACCTTTGAAGCGACTGCAAAACAGATCGACTTGGCCTTCCTGCTTGGTGTTCTTTGTGTCCTTAGTGGTTAATAAATTCCTATCCTTTGCGCCTTCGCGCCTTTGCGTGCGACCACCCACAGCGAATGGCTGACAACAAAATCCAACCACGCACGCTGAAAGGCTTCCGCGACTATCTGCCGCAGACGATGCTGCCGCGCGAAGAGATCATGGCGACGGCCCGCCGCGTGTTCCGCTCGTTCGGCTTTAGCCCGATCGACACGCCCGCTCTCGAATACCTTGAGATTCTCCTCGGCAAAGGAGGCGCGGAAACCGACAAGCAGCTTTACCGCTTCCGGGACCACGGCGACCGCGATGTCGGCATGCGGTTCGACCTCACCGTGCCGCTGGCCCGCTTCGCCGCGCAGCACATCAACGAACTCGGCACGCCGTTCAAGCGTTACCACATTGCCCCCGTTTGGCGCGGCGAGAATACGCAGCGTGGCCGTTTCCGCGAGTTCATCCAGTGCGACTTCGACACGATCGGCACCAAGAGCGTCGCCGCCGACGCCGAGATGATCCTCGTCGTCCGCACGCTCCTCCGTCAGATCGGCTTCACACGGTTCACCGTCCACGTCAACAACCGCGCTATCCTCAACGGCCTCTTGCAGAAGGCCGGCCTCGCCGAGTCGTCCGCCCTCGTGTTGCGCGCGCTGGACAAGCTCGCCAAGATCGGCGAAGCCAAGGTTGCCGAAGAAATGCAATCCGCCGCCGGTGCCACCGCCGAACAAGCGAGTACAATCCTGAAGCTCGCCCAAATCGCAGGCTCGAACGACGAAATCCTCACACAACTCGACCAGCTCGGCGCAGGCAACGAATTGGCCACGGTCGGCGTCGCCCGGCTCCGCGAAGTCATCGAGTTGGTGAGCGCCGTCCCCGGTCAACAAGGCGTCGTACAAATCGACCCCTCGATCGCTCGCGGCCTCGACTACTATACTGGCATCGTGCTGGAAACCACGCTCGACGATTGTCAGATCGGCAGCATCTGCAGCGGCGGTCGCTACGATAACCTGGCCGATCTCTACACCAAACAAGAACTCCCCGGCATCGGCGCATCGCTCGGCCTCGACCGCCTGCTGGACGCAATGGAAGACCTCGGCATGGTTGCGGGCGCCAGCACGCCAGCTCAAGTCTTCATTCCCTACTTCGACGCCGCCCGCCTCGCCGATTATCTGAAATTAGCCGCCGAGCTACGCTCGGCCGGCCTCAACGTCGAGGTCTACCCCGAACCCGCCAAACTCGGCAAGCAACTCCAATACGCCGACCGCAAGAAGTTCCGCGTCGCCCTCATCGCCGGTGAACGCGAATTCGCGGCTGGTGAATGTCAGGTCAAGAATCTGGCTACGACCGAGAGTAAGACAGTCCCGTGCAACACGACGGACCTAATTGGCGAAGTTCGGCGCATCTTGGCGAGTGATGCTACGTGAGAATGTGTCCGGCGAGACAATCGCTCACAGCGCCTCGGCGAAGAACATGCCCTCTGACACCCGGCAAACGGGCCCGGTCATCCGCACCTGGAAGTTCTCGCCAACCTCGATAGCCAATGTACCGCCCGGCATATGGACCGTGATCGGAGAATCACAGAGCCCGAGGCGAACCGCAACGGCTGCCGCTGCGCTACTACTACTGCCGGAGGCTAGCGTGTAGCCCGCCCCACGCTCCCATATCTCGATAGCGATGTTGTGTCGGTCGATGGCCCGCAGGAATTGTACGTTCGTCCGGTTTGGAAACCGTGGCTCGTTCTCAATCAGCGGGCCAAGGGCGTACACTTCGTCGGCGCTGATTGTCTCTCGCACCAACACACAGTGCGGGTTTCCGATGCTGGCGGCTGAATACTCGTAATCTTTGCCGTTGATCGTCATTAACTCCCACAGCACTTCGCGTGGTGGACCATTCACGGGAATTCGCTGGCTATCAAACGTCACCCCGCCCATATCGACGGTTACAGAGCGGCCATGATCGGTAACTTGGCATAGCGCCGTGCCGCCCAATGTCTCCACTGCGAACGGCTCATCTGACACTTGCCTCTGGTCCCACAGATATCGGGCAAAAATCCTCAGTCCGTTGCCACTCTTTTCTGCTTCCGAGCCATCTGGATTCCAGATACGCACGCGAAAGTTATCGGCAATAGGCAGGTGGACCAAGATACCATCGGAACCAATGCCGTAGTTCCGGTGACAGACACGACGAACGGCTTTGGGATTGAGAACATCTCGCCACGCTTCATCCTCGACAACCAAGTAATCATTTCCGAGGGCGTGGTACTTCGAGTAATTCAGCATCTACATCTATTCCTTCACCGATCCCGAGATTTGACCCTAAATGGCTCCAGTTAGCCTATCGTGACATAAACAACCGGCCAAGCTGCCTAGTTATGTGAGCCTTTGGTCTGACGGAGAATCCTGGCTTCGCCGCAATTGCACAAAAGTGAAACTCGTGCCCCAGCCTAGCAGGGGCGGCGGCGTGTAGCCGGTGGCGCAAACCACCGGAACCAGTCTATCAACCCGTTGGCAAGTCCTGGAAGGGCGACATCGAAAGCCATCACCGAGCTTCTTCTGTCGCTCTTCCAGGGCTTATCACATTTTGGCTCGACTTCTTTCCAGGGACTGACGTCCTTGGCTACACGACTTGGCTCCTCCAGGGCCGATCACTGCTTGTATTCTTACTCAGTGGTGGTACGTTGACGCCCAGTAGGCATCTCATGAAAACTTGCGTCCTCAAAATCGCTGTGTCCACAATAAGCATTCTTACAGTCCTGCTACTCATCGCGCTCTGGGGGCGAAGTTATTGGATTGCTGACACAATACGCTGGAATCGTTCTGGGCATGTCACAGTGCATTTCGTGGAAGGAGTAATCTCAATCTCGTCGCACAGAACACAATTCAGCGAAATACCAACTTGGCAATGGCGCTCACATTCCGCCAGCATGGAAATGCCAGTGCCGGGGAAGCGATGGTGGGATTTACAATTCCGTGAAAATGGCGCGTACATTTGCTTCCCCTATCAACTGCCGATTGCAATCTTAGCGATCATCGCAGCCACACCCTGGATTCATTGGAACTTCAGCCTCCGCGCGATGCTAATTATTACAACCGTCATCGCAATGCTTTTAGGACTCGCGCTGTATCGTTAACGGTCGCAAACCAACCGCAAATCCCAGGAGAACTGCAAAGTAGTTTTTGCCGAACTGTCGGAGCAGGAAGGTCGTAG
>CAZGMU010000266.1:0-7062 GCA_964526975.1 uncultured Planctomycetaceae bacterium | reverse complement strand
AACGGCGTAGCGTGACACCCTGAATTTCTAGATAGCTTTAATTATTTGGGCTCTTCCGGAAATTTAGTGGACGACCTCTCGCTGGAACAGAAAGCATGAACAGAAGGAAACAGAGGTAACGGAGCGTAGGAGGCTACCACTCGTAGCCAAGACTTGTTCGATGCACTGAACCGCCATCCACAACCACGAACCATAACCAGGACCTCCGTTTTCTCTGTTTCCTCCTGTTAAAAACGATCGTCCAGCAGATTACGACCGACTAAAATTCCTGAAGAACCTATTTACTCATGAAGACCGTATTAGTTTGCCTGCTGTTCATGACCACCGCCCAAGCGCAAAACCTCAGGTCGAACGTCCCTTACGCCGACCCCGCCGACCAGCGCCAAACCTTAGACATCTACGCGCCAGCCGAAGCAACAAACCGCCCCGTCATCTTCTGGATCCACGGCGGCGGCTGGGTTACCGGCGACAAAGCGGATGTGCAGTTCAAGCCGCGCGTCTTCAACGAGCGCGGCTTTGTCTTCGTCTCAACCAACTACCGCCTCCTCCCCCAGGTCGAAATGGGCACGCTCACCAAAGACGTCGCCCAAGCACTCGGCTGGGTCCACAAAAACATCGCCCGCTACGGCGGCGACCCCAACCGCATCTTCGTCATGGGCCACTCCGCCGGTGCCCAACTTGCCGCGCTCCTTTGCACCGATGAGCGCTACGCCAAAGCCGAAGACGTTCCCTTCAGCGCGCTCAAAGGCTGCGTTCCCGTCGACGGCGACACCTACGACATCCCCGCCATGATCGAAGCAACCGAGACCCGCCTCCGTCTCCATGATCTTCCGCTACCCAAATTCGGCCACCGCCTCAAGTTCGGCAACGATCCCAAAAAACACGCCGATTTCTCCGCCGTCACCCACATCGCCAAGGGCAAAGGTATTCCCCCCTTCCTGATCCTCTACGTCGCCGAACGCCCCGACAACGCAGCCCAAGCCAAACGCCTCGCCGCCGTGCTCAAAAAGGCCGACGTCCCGGTCCAACTCTTCGGAGCAAAAAACACCCACCACAAGAAACTCAACGCCGACCTGGGATTGCCAGACGACCCCGCGACCAAGGAGCTATTCGATTTCTTGGATCCGCTGCTCAAGCAATCGAAGCACTGACGCCTTTCCTTCAGAAACCCCCTCTCCCCTTGGGAGAGGGCCGGGGTGAGGGCGCCTTGGAATCGGTTGTGTTAGAAGGTGTTTTGGAAATCCGCTCCCTGGTAGGGAGGGGCTAGGGGAGGGTTCGAGAGCGCCGTAACGTTCGCTTTGATCAGGCTCTTCTTATTGAAGGCAAAACGCATTCTAAAACACGTTCTTGGAGAACCTTAACCTCTAATCCTCTACCCCCGGCTTTCAAGACAACGTGCCGCTACGTGGGCCATACGGTAAAATCCAACCCGAATTCAGACTGCCAGATATTGTAATCCGTTTGGTCGACGTCGCCATCGCCGTCGGCGTCGCCTTGCTTGAATAGTGCGCCGCTCGTCTTCCCGCTCCATTTTCGCCATAAGATCCAATCGCTCGCATCGATCATGTTGTTGCGTCCGAAGTCGCCGCTCAGCACCGTGAAATAGAACGTGAAATCACCTCCCGCGGTCCCATTCCCCGATGGAAACGTGCTGGTCCCCGTCGCGGCCAGCGACGTCGGGTTGGTCCACTCGCCATCGAGCGCGCCGACGAGCCCCGTGATCCCGTCATCCACATGAAGCACGATTTGATCCGCCACGAACACCCCCGACGTCAACTGCCAGGTCGCGGTCCTGCCGTCGGCGCTCATGGTCAGCGAGCCCGTATAGAACGAGCTGGTGATCGCGCTTTGCACCGTCACATCGCCGCTGCTGGCCGTCACCGCTTCGCTGAACCGAATTTGAATCGTATCCGCGCCGCCGACCGGAATCGTGCGAATCTGCTCGCCGCTGCCGACCACCCCGGCGAAGTCGTAAGGGTCGTGCGTCGAGCTCGATCCACTCACAACGACCTGGATCACCTTCGCCAGCCCGACCTCGTAGGCGCCGATATCAACGGCCGAGCCATACTTGCGGGAAAAGCCCTCGCCCCGCTGGTCGAATTCCGGCACCCCATTGACGTTTGGCACTGCGGTTGGGTCGCCCGCGTCGATCGCCGGGCTGCCAGCCAAGAGAGCGTGCGTTTCCGTGAACCCGCCATTCCAAGCCAGCAGCCCAAGCAGCGGGTCTTTCGGCGTCATGTTGTCGCCAATCTGGTTTCCTTCGTCCCCATCGCCAATCGGGTTCCCAAGGCTGTCGGTGATCGTTGCTCCGGTATCATCGCCAATCAGGCTCCAGGCCGCCTCCACAAGGCCACTGATATCGTCGCGCGTCGTTCCTATGGACGTGCCGCGAAGATTCCCCGCGACAATCGTGTGGTCGAGAATTACCTTTGCCGTGGAACCACCAACATCAATGCCACCTCCAGTACCGATTCCATCGCCATCTGAATTCGCTAGGTTGCCGTAGATCGTGCTGTGTAGGATGTGTATCTCGCCGCCACCGCCGCTATAGATCTTTATCCCTCCACCAGCTCCTTCCGCTTGATTATCCGAGATAGTCGTGTTGCAGATTATGGTAGTTGATTCCACGTAATTTTGTATGAATAATCCTCCACCAGGAAGATTTGTCGGATCGGTGTCAGGTAGGGCAACCGCTTTATTACCTGAAATGGTCGATGATTCGATAGTGGTGGTGCCGCCGTTAGCGGTCATAATCCACACGCCTCCCGCCGCATCATAGGTGGAAGACGAATTGCCATTTGCGGTGTTCCCCGAGACCGTGCTGTTCGTCACGATGACAGTGCTGTCGCTGTTTTGTATGTACAACCCACCGACGTCATCGTCAGCATGATTCCCGGTAATCTTCGATCGCTCGATGAGGACATTCGATCCGCTATTGGCCTCGACGGCTAATCCGCCGATATTGGCATCCGCTGTTCCCAACGCTTGGTTACACGAAATCACCGAGCCGGTAATCGTTAGGTACGCCCCATTCAACTCGATGTGAGCGCCCGCCCCCACAACGTTAGTGCCTGTCGACGTATTGTTATCGAAGATCGATTGCTCGATCGTGGCCGATCCAGAGAGTAAAGTCGCCCACAATCCACCGCCACCGCTGAAGCTCGTTCCGTAACCAACCGAATGTGAATCGTTGTCTCGAATTTCACTGGATTGCAACGTCAGATTGCTGCCGGAAAAAAGAATGCCTCCGCCGATCGTCAGGGAGTCGTTGCCTGTGATAAGGCTCGATTGAACGTCGAGCTGCGCATAATCGCCCGCTGCGGAAATCCCGCCGCCGGCGTTCGCCGCCGTGTTGCCGCTGATTACGCTACCTTGCAGAATCGAAAGCTCCGCATCGGAGCCGAGAAGAAAGATGCCGCCGCCATTGGCAGCGGTGGAGTTCTCACTGATCGTGCAGCCTTGTAGTTCCACTGATCCGGTGATTGTATTGGCCCAGATTCCGCCGCCTCCGTTAAAAGGACTATAATAAAGGTCGAAGATTCCATTCGCGGCGTTGTCCGTGATCTCGGTATTGGCGAGCGTCAGCGTGGTGCCGTAAAAAGCGATTCCGCCGCCGCGTGTCGACGACTGGTTGCCTGTGATGTGGCTCGATTGAACGTCGAGTGTGGCGTAGTTGGTCGTCGTGGCAATCCCGGCTCCTTCCTCGGCGGCGTTATCAGTCACGGTGCAATTCTGCAAGGTGAGCAGCCCTTCGGAGCGAATCGCGCCACCCGCGCCCGCCACGTCGCCTCCGGTAAGCGTCAGCCCGATGAGCACTACTTCTGGGGGATCGAGTCCATCTTCTGAAGTATCAGTGATGTTGAAAATACGACTCGTGTAGCCTGACGCGAGGCCGTTGCCGCCTGCGTTGATCGCGATAGTGTGGCCAGTGGCATCGATCGTTAAAGACTTACTAATATCTGGCAAAGCACCATGAATAAGTGTGATTGTGCCATTCAGTCCCGTTTGGAAGTTGATTACATCACCCGGACTAGCTGAAACAATCGCGTCCCGCAATGATATGTCGCCCACACCAACACCATCTGCTTCGTCAACGAGCGTATTCACGGTAATTGATAACAGTTGGCGATTTTCCAAGGCCTCTAAACGAGGCCGACGTACCAGGTGGTTGGCACGGCGTGAATATGAGGCCTTTCGACGCGAGAGTTTAGCCAAAGACAGCAATGAACTTATCCAATTGACCATATAAAATCCTTTTCAGAATCAACCATAGCTAGATGCCGAAGTGCGACCTTCGTCAGTGGTAAATCAACAGTCACGATTCGCAATGGATCGCGAATGCCGAACTCCATTCACACCGATTAGATAAACTCCCAATAGCAGGAGCTGAGCTATATGGGGTTCGGGGATTGTACTGCCAATGCGAAAACCAAGGACGATTGTCTGATCATTTAGCGCTGCGGTAGTGCTATTCCAATTGGCAAGGACACTTGCGCTATCGCCCCAGCCACCTCCAGCGATAATGTGTTGCTCGGCCGTACTGTCGTTTCTCCAATTGCCTTGAGTTTCTAACCACTCGCGAACATTTCCGCCCTGGCCTACTGTACTGTATGGACTCAACAGACCTACGCTGGTGACAACGTTGGGGCTACCATTTGTTGCGCCATCGTAAAACACGGCATCGAAGTTTGGATCGCCGGGAAAATTAATTCCGTCAGGCGTGTTGTTGCTGCCAGTCGGATAGGTGAAATACGTTCCGGTGGATGGATTGTAATAAGCCGCCTTGTGCCATTCATGCACGCTCGGCAAGAAATACTTCGCCAAGCCGTTGCGATAAAGGTTGCTCGCGTCGTAACCTGGATCACTCGGTGTCCACAATTGAAAGTTACCGCTGTCGTCGAACTTGTACGCCGCCGCGCTGCCCGTGCTAGTGTTGAGCCAGTTCACGAACCGCGCTGCTTCGTACCATGTGATGTTGGTGGCCGGGTAGCCAGGGCCGCGAGTATCCTTAGTGATGTTCAGCGGACTGCCTGCAAGCGCCGATTCGGCATTTGCCTTGTCGATCATCTGCTCCGAGATTTCGTACGTGCCGATCCGGTACTCGTACGCCACCGATCCAGCCGGATTCGGATTCGCATCCGGCGGATTCCCCGGATTGCCGACCTTCACGAACTCGATGCTAAAAGAATTCGCCCCACTCCCAAACGTATCGGCGAAAGAAACGCTCGCGCAGAGAAAGAGCGCAACCAACAAACTACCAACCAAAAATCGATTCACAACGCACCTCCTATATCCTGAAAACTGGAAGCGGAATCGATTGCCTTATTTATCCCTGCCAGCCCTAGTGTAACGGCTACCCCCCACGTGGTCAAGCTATTTCATGCCGCGAGCGCGTAGATTCCACTGCCGGTCGTCAGGGACTCGTTGCCTGTGATGTGGCTCGATTGAACGTCGAGTGTGGCGTAGTTGGTCGTCGTGGCAATCCCGGCTCCTTCCTCGGCGGCGTTATCAGTCACGGTGCAATTCTGCAAGGTGAGCAGCCCTTCGGAGCGAATCGCGCCACCCGCGCCCGCCACGTCGCCTCCGGTAAGCGTCAGCCCGATGAGCACTACTTCTGGGGGATCGAGTCCATCTTCTGAAGTATCAGTGATGTTGAAAATACGACTCGTGTAGCCTGACGCGAGGCCGTTGCCGCCTGCGTCGACCGTGATATTATGCTCCGAACCATCTATTGTCAGCGAACTCGAAATTGTCGGGAGTTCGCCGTGAATGAGAGTAATCGTTCCGTTCAGCCCAGTCTGAAAGTTGATAATATCGCCAATGCTGGCTGCATTAATCGCTTCGCGCAATGAAATTCCACCTACAGCGATACCATTATTTTCGTCATTCAACGTGTTGACGGTGATCGACAGCATCTGTCGATCTTCCAAAGGTTCGATCTGTAGTTTTCGAGAATAATAAAGATTGTGTCGATTGCGGCGACTCGCCTTTCTCTGATTTTTTCGTCCTAAGCCGATCTTATTCGTAACGTGAGCCCACGGTTTAAACCAACGTATCATAATAGAACTCCTTTTCGGTCAAAATGTCGCTAATTGGCGACCCCGAATCACGAAAATGTGCTGTTATCTAATTATCTATGCGCGCCTTGTGAGAATCTAAAAACTTGTTCGCGACCGTGCGCGGCGAACAATCCCTATTGAAATGCAAATCGATATTAAACTCATAGTGCATGGCTCTGGGACAACGCTCGCAACGCGCAGACCAAGCCAAAATTGCTCGTCGAATGGTGCATTCGTGGGGCTATTCCAAGCGGCTAAGAGTGTTGATATATCCACCCAACTGCCGCCGCCAATAATTCGCGTCTTAGTCGGGTCGTTGTTTCGCCAATCTGACGTCGATTCAAGAAATTCGGCGACATTGCCGCCCTGACCAAATGTGCCGTAAGGGCTTGCAACTCCGACGTTGCTGATTAGGTTCGGTGCCGAGTTCAATCCGCCGGCGTAAAACACAGCATCGAAATTCGGATCGCCAGGAAAATCAATTCCATCGGGCGTGCTGTTGCTGCCAGTGGGATAAGTGAAATACGTCCCGGTCGCCGAATTGTAATAAGCGGCCTTATGCCATTCGTTGATGCTCGGCAAGAAATACTTCGCCAAGCCGTTGCGATAAAGGTTGCTCGCGTCGTAGCCTGCATCACTCGGTGTCCACAATTGGAAATTGCCGCTGACATCGAACTTGTACGCCGCCGCGCTGCCCGTACTCGTGTTGAGCCAGTTCACGAACCGGGCTGCTTCGTACCATGTGATGCTGGTGGCCGGGTAGTCAGGGCCGCGAGTATCCTTTGTGATGCCCAGCCCACCTTCGGCGTTCGCCTTGTCGATCATCTGTTCGGAGATTTCGTACGTGCCGATCCGGTACTCATAGGGCACTGCACCCGCCGGATTCGGATTCGCATCCGGCGGATTCCCCGGATTGCCTACCTTCACGAACTCGATGTCAAAAGAATTCGCCCCACTCCCAAACGTGTCAGCGAAAGAGACGCCCGCGCAAAGAAAGAGCGCA
>CAZGMU010000265.1:2988-7090 GCA_964526975.1 uncultured Planctomycetaceae bacterium | reverse complement strand
GGCAGCCCGTAACAGCGCTCGTCCTTCCGGAGTCGCCAACCGACGCCAATCACGGTTGATATCAATCCCTTGGGCATTGAATCGAATTGGGATCTCGGCCCCATCCGGGTTCAACATCGGAATGAACATCAGCGTACAACCAGAAAGTATCTCCGCCGCTTGCGGCTTAGCCGGCTCCCGCAGCAGATAGCTGTACAGATCCAGCATCACCGCTGTATGCGTAGGTTCATCCCCATGCATCTGCGACCAGAGCAGCACGCGGCGTGGACCCGTGCCGAGTGTCGCCAAATAGATCGGTCGCCCTTCGTTCGATTCATCGAACTTTTCGACCTTAAGCCGCCCGCCGGAAGAATCGGCCAACTTCTTGACGATCCGTTCCACATCGCGATTGCGCAACGTCGCCGGGTCGGTCGGCGCGACTCGAAACTGATCGTATTGCTCGCGATTCAGCACGCGATAAACCCTTCCTACTTTACAGCCGTTTCTCGATGTTTGGCCGCGTACGCCTCGACACCACGGAACACTCGCATTAGATTCCCGCCCAGAATCCCCCGAATCTGTTCTTCCGTATATCCACGATCGAGAAGCCCCTGCGTGATGTAAGGATACGAGCTCACATCTTCCAACTGGGCCGGCAGCACGCTTACTCCGTCATAGTCCGAGCCGATACCCACGTACTGAACCCCGGCGACCTTGGCAATGTGATCGATATGGTCCAGCAAATCGTGAATCGTTCCGCGAGACAACGGATGCTGCTTCTTCCAACGCGACATTTCCTGCTTGATCAGTTTCGGATCAGTGCGCTTCTTTTGCAACTCGCGTTCATAGTCCAGGCTGTCGATGTATGATTTGGCAGCCGCTGGCACGACAAACCCGGAGAAGAAGTTCACCATGACGACTCCATCTTTCTCGTGCAACCGCTTGAGCACATCGTCGGGCACATTGCGGCTGCTGTCGGCCACCGCTTGTGCCGACGAATGCGAAAAGATCACTGGCGCCTGGGAAACATCCAACGCATCATGCATCGTCTTGGCCGACACATGCGAGATATCGACCATCATCCCCAACTCGTTCATTTTCTTGACTACTTCTTTTCCAAACGGCGCGAGCCCGTTGTTTTTCGGCGCGTCGGTCGCCGAGTCAGCCCAGCTCAGCGAGTCACCATGCGTGAGCGTCATGTATCGCGCCCCCAGATCGTATAGCTTCTCAAGCGTCTTCAGCGACTCCTCGATGCTGTGCCCACCTTCGACGCCGATCAGCGATGCAATCTTCCCTTCTTTGTGGATTCGCTCGATATCGCTAGTCGTGAGCGCCAACTCGAACGTTTCCGGATAGCGTTTGATCATCCGCTTGACCAGATCGATCTGCTCAAGCGTGGTCGACAGCGCTTCGCCGCGATAGCCGGTTTCAACCGGCACCCATACGCTCCAAAACTGAACGCCCACGCCTCCTTTGCGCAATCGCGGGATATCCGTCTGTAAAGTTGGCTGTGGCTTCGAGATGTCGATCTTATCGAAGCTCGATGAGCCCTGCTTGCGGATTTCCCAGGGCATATCGTTATGCCCATCGATCACCATCGCCGACGTATGCAGCTTCTTAGCGGCATCCGTAAGAACGATTGGCTGACGATCTGCTTTCGGCTTAGCGTCCTCGCCCCAAACAACTCGGCCCACCGCGCAACAAACAATACATGCAATGGTCAGCGACAGAAATAACATAAGCGGTAGTTTATTCGACATTCAATTTGCTTTCGAATCCGCCTTGGTTTGGTTACGGTTGCCGAGCTTCAACAAATCCTTCCACGCCCAGCGATACAAGTTACGGGCATCCGCATAACGCCCCTCCGTCGACGTTGAGCCCAAAATCGACACGATCAATCGTTGCCCGCCGCGCTCGCCCGTGGAAACGAGGCAATGCCCCGCCGCGCCCGTGGTGCCGGTCTTTATACCGTCGTATCCCTCAATCTTCAACAATTGGTTCGTGTTTCTCCATTCGATGTTTCGTTGGTAGCCGGTTAGCGAATCGAGCGTGTACCCATGCCGTGGCGTGCCAACCACTTTTCTGAACTCGGGCACTTGAAACGCAACGAACGCCAGCTTCGCCAAGTCGCGAGCGGTCGTTTGATGACCGGCGCTCGGCAATCCGTGCGGATTGTTGAAATGCGTCGACTTCATGCCCAATTCCGCCGCCTTTCGGTTCATGGCCGAAATAAAGCAGTCATAGCTGCTCAGCTTTGCTTCCTTGTCCTTCTCATTCGCCAGCCGATCGCCGAAATGTTCGGCAAAAGCGACCGTTGCGTCGTTGCCCGAGGGGAGCATCATACCGTACATCAATTCACGAACAGGCAGTTTCTCGCCTGCTTTCACGTCCGACGTCGAGCCCGGCGTCTTGTCGGCCCGCTGGGAGAACGTAATGATTTCGTCCAGCACCTTGGGATCTTTTTCAGCCAATAAGGCCACCAAATAAGCGGTCATCATTTTGGTCGTGCTAGCCGGATCGCGTTTTTCGTCTTGATGATCCCCGGCAAGGAACTCGCCGCTCTTGCCGTCGATAATTGCCCACGCTTTGCAGGTCACAAACGGCGGGCCATCCAGTGAATCGGGCGATGCCTTCTGCAACTTCTCCGCGTTGACGATCCCTGGCTCCGGCGCCGGCTCCTTATCCATTACAAGAGGCCCCAACGCCTTCCAGGTTGCTGCGTTAACAATTCCATCCGCTTTAAGTTTCTCTTGTTTTTGGAACGCCTTGACGGCTCCCTCGGTCTCAGGGCCGAAGTCGCCATCGGTGCCGATGCCTGGCGACGGCTTGATTCGCGCGTTCAGCGTCCGCTGCAGCGCCTCGACTAGATCTCCGCTCGCCCCAACTTCCAGAGTTTGAGGCGCAGACGTGGCGACTGCCTTGGACTTCGGATTGAAATAGTTGTAGATCGCCAGACCCGCGTCAGCACAGAATTTTTCTCCTTCATTGTCATCGACCCAGCGATGATCTTTGTTCTTATTCGTCAGAATGCAAAACGCGATGGGACCATTCGGCGATTCGATGATGCCTGCGTCGGTCCGCGTATCGTCGATGGAGCCCGTCTTATGTGCCACTTTGGTATTCGGCGGCAAAAAGCGTGTCACCTTCATCTTGCTGTCGCACGTATACAGATGCTCCATCATCTGTTTGCACGCTTTTTCGTTGACGAGCTTCTTGTCATACAGCAGCTCGCACAACTTGATCATGTCGCGAGCGCTCGTACTTCCCAGGCCGAATTTCTGGCTTCGCTCTTTGTTGATCGATGTATCTCGACGAAACACTTTCGAGTTGATCTTCGTGTCGTGGCAACCAAGCCGCTCCATGCATTCGTTGGTGGTTGGAATACCGAGTTGGTCCAGCACGAGATTCGTGGCCGTGTTGTCCGAATAAGCGATCATCAGGCGGATGGCATCGCGAAGAGAGATCACCGTGCCGGGTGAAAAATGCGTGGTGAGAATGCCCGACCCCGGCACTTGATCCTCTTTCTTGAGCTCGATCTTCTCAGCGAGCGAGAGCTTGCCCTTATCTACGGCTTCGTACGTGGCAATCATCACGGGCAACTTAATGAGGCTTGCCGTCGACATGGGGCGGTCGGCTTTGTACTCGTACGACTCGCCCGTCTTAAGATGCTTCACCGCGAGCCCGACCTCGCCACGATGGGCCTCGATCAGCGGTTTCAGCCTGTCTGCGAGCGAAGGCTTCCCCTCGTCCGGCGAGGCGGCCATAACGGACTGGCAGGCGATAAGAAAGAAAAAAGAAGCGGCTACAACCGCGACATGCAAGCAAAACTTCGGGGCTAGATCATTACGTTGCAACATAGTAGTACTCTCAATTCACCTGTCGAGAATTCCAACTCTTAAAATGGTCCATCGATCAACTCAACGCCGGTCCCCGGAACGTTTGGATAAATACACTTACCGCGATCCAGCCGGACGCCCGTGGCGATGTCCTTGCCGAGCAGCACCGCGCCGTCCATATCGACATAGTCGAGCAGCGGCAATAACTGGGCGATGGTTGAGATTCCGACGGTCGACTCCGTCATGCATCCGGCCATGACTTGCATGTCCAACTGGCGCGCCCGCGC
>CAZGMU010000265.1:0-2978 GCA_964526975.1 uncultured Planctomycetaceae bacterium | reverse complement strand
CGGCGGCGGCCCGCGCCGCCATCCGGCGAGCTACCGCAAGGCCGCCGCATTTGACGAGCTTGATATTGATGCCGTGAAATCTGCCGGCGCATTTGTCGACGTCTTCTTCCATCACGCAGTTTTCGTCGGCAATCAGCGGCAACACCGATCCTTTGAACGCCTTCTCCGCGCCATCGACGTCCTCCGGCGGCAGCGGCTGTTCGATAAACTCAACCCCCAGCTCCTTCATAGCCGGCGCGAATTCGATCGTCTGCTCCGCGGTCCATCCGCAGTTTGCATCTACGCGAAATACCGCGTCGGTATGCCTTCGCAATTCGCGAACGATGCCAAGGTCGTCGGACGTACCCAACTTGATCTTATAAACAGGCCAGCCGGGCATCTCCTCCATCTTGGCGACCATTTTCTCCGGCGTGTCGATTCCGAGCGTGTAATCCGACACGGGAATCTTTTCCGTCGTCAGGCCCCACAAACGATAAACAGACGATCCCTGCTTTTTCCCCCACAGGTCGTGGATGGCGCCGTCTAGCGCGTTCAACGCGAACTTGGCGTACTTCTCGTGAGGAAGTTTGCGGGAAATCTGATCGATCAATTGCAACGGGCCATCGACGGATCCGCTCTCGACAATCGATCGCACCGACTCGATCGCGTTCGTCATATTTTCGATCGTCGCGCCATAAAACGTATTCGTCGTCGACTCGCCGTAGCCGTATTTACCACCATCGGAAATCTGCACAACGAGTGTTTCTTGCGTAGAAATCGATCCACGTGAAATCGTGAACACATGCTTAAGTGGTAATTCGAATTTTTTGTACTTCAGTTCCATGGGTTGCAAGCACACGTTATGTGCCGCCGCGTCCTAGATTGAATTTATATCACCTGTAGAAAGTAATCACGAAACCGTGGACAAACTCCACTTACGCTTTCATCATATGCGGAAAGAGCTTTGCCCGCAGGCCAAGAATTGCGTCGATGAGCTCGTCTGGCCCATGCCGAATAACATCGCAAACGGGCACTCCCAACTCCTTGCGCACTCGTTCACGCTCGACTTCTGCCTGTTCCGGTGTCAGCATCCGGCTATTCATCGCGACGCCGATCACTTTGGCTGGATAGTTGAACGCTGCCATCATTTCGTTGGCTTCGACGATCTTCTTCAGCGGTGGCAGCGGAATGTAATTCATCCCCAGCACATTTTCCCGGCCAGCTTCGTAGACCAAAATCAACCCGTGCGGCACAGAACCGTGAAGCAAGCCCAACGTTACCGACGAATAACGCGGATGCGATAGCGAGCCTTGCCCCTCAATCAACAGAAAATCATGGTGCTGATTCGCGAGGACGAGCTTTTCGACCGCCCCGTTGATGAAATCGCTCACGACGCAGTCCACCGGACAACCATCGCCCTCAATCATGATGCCGGTTTGCCCAGTGGCGATAAACTTGGCATCGTGGCCGCGATTCTTGAGCCCTAGCGCCAACTCGACCGAGGTCAGCATCTTGCCTACCGAGCAATCTTGCCCGACGGTGTGAATTCGCAAACAGTCTTCGCGAAGATTGAGACGATGCGAAATGTCGTGCTCGTTGTTCTTTCGCACATCGTGGATTTCGACGCCCCTCTTTTTCGCCGCGGCACCGATCTCTGGATCATCCGCGAGGAAATCGTGCAGGCCCGAAACGAGGTTCATTCCGCGGTCGATCGCTTCGAGCAGGATTTGTCGCCACGTCGGCGGCAGCTTGCCACCGCTTGGTGCGATGCCGATCAATAGCGTGTTCGCAGTGGGTGCATCGGCAAGCTTCGCCACGATTGGTGTTGATCCGCCGACCCCCAAAAGCTCCCCTGCCGTTTTTCCAGCCTGGGTTGGATCGAGCAGCGCGACGACTTCCTGCGGCTTGTAACGGACTACGCACGTAGCCGTCTTCGCGCTCACGGGATTGGTCCGGCCATCGGTCAAAATAATTATGCGGCGATCACTCATCGAAATTGCATTTCTCCTTCCGCCATGCTTGGTCTATTGAAAGCACCATTGTACCGACCTGCTTACCGCCTGATCAACTAAGCTCCTCTGTGCAAAGGAACTCGACAAGCGCCCGTTGCGAGGCAGGCACGTCGCTATGGGTGCAAATCCGCATGGTCGCCTGGGGGTAATCTTCCAGCGGATAGGGTGCTCCGAGCGACGCTAACACCACATCATGCCTTTTACCAATTAGGTCACGAACAAACTCCACCTGCTCCGGCCGCAAGCCGTACGCATGCCACGCCGCAGGCCGTACGATCATCGCCAGGACGACTTGTTTTGCCCCGAGCGCTGCTTCTCGTGCTGCCTGATAAGTAGCTGGCCCCGCCCGAGGCCCCAGTTGCACATACTTTGCATCGCAGAATCGATCCCGAATGGCCGCTCCCAACGGCTGCTCCAGCGGCTCGATCGCCGTCTCGAAAGGCTTGAGCAGAATCACTGCCGTCGTCGCTTCTGGATCAAGGGGCAGAATAGCGCGGCTGAATCCGATCACTTTAACCGCGTCCCGTGCAGCCTGCTCGGCCCCTTGCGCGAATACCTCGCTGACCGATGCCGTGGCCGGCATATTTTTCGGCAAAGGCAACGGAACTGGCGGCCTCCCGAATATCTTCTTTTTGAGCGCAAGCACACGCTTGAGCGCCTGATCGACTCGTGACTCTTCAAGCACGCCGGACTCATACGCCTGCAACAAGTGCTCAAGAACCGCAATCGGATCCTCAAAATCCAGCAGCACATCGACCCCTGCGTTCAGCGCCGCTAAGGCCAATTCACCTTCCGTCGCAAACTGATCTCGAACCCCGGCCATCAGCAGGCTGTCGGAACAGACGACTCCCTCGTACCCCATCTCGTCGCGCAGCAAGTCCACCAGTATGACCCTTGAAAGCGTTGCCGGCAGACCACTGGGATCGATTTTGGGAAATGCGATATGTGCCGTCATGATCAACGAGCAACCCGCGTCGATGGCCGCTT
>CAZGMU010000264.1:3028-7169 GCA_964526975.1 uncultured Planctomycetaceae bacterium | reverse complement strand
CGCCGCCGGTATGAAGTTCCGCCGGATTTTCTGGACTGCGTTCCTGGCGGCGGATAGCTTTTTCGACGCCGGCAACGGCAACGTCACCACCGGCAGCGGCACCGCGCTAACCAGCGCGGGCACGGCGCTAGCAACGGCACTTACCGACTTCCGCAAGATGCGCACGAGCGAGACCGACGGCCGTAAGCTCATCGGCGGCAAGCCAGCGACGTTGTTGGTACCGCCGGCGCTCGAGCTGGTCGCACGGCAGCTACTCAACTCCAGTGCAATCGTCGCGACAGGCGAGACAGATTCCGTCCAAGGCAACGCCAACGTCTTCGCAGGCTTGGCGGAACTAGTTGTCGTCGACTGGCTAAGCGACAGCGACATGGGCGGCAATTACTCGGCAGCGAAGTGGTATCTGCTTCGCTCCCCCAACGTTGCGCCGGCGATGCTGGTTGCGTTCCTGAACGGCCAGCAAGCACCTACGGTCGAAACGGCCGATGCCGACTTCAATACCCTTGGTATTCAAATGAGAGGGTATCACGATTTTGGCGTCGGCCGTGGCGAGCCACTGTGCGGGCTCCAGGTTGAAGGACAGTCGTAAAAACAAACGCAACGGCGGGGTTTTTGACTTCCCCCGCCGTGCTCCAGCCGCCGTCGCGCACGGGCTCCAGCGCGGCGGCGGTTTTCTACTCGAGTAGAAACACCCAAGGGCTAAGCCGGACGTACAAAGTATCAAGGGAGCACGTCGAAACGCGTTACAAGCGATTCTGTGCGATCGATTTTGCCGTCGGTCTCTCTAAACGTCCGTCCACGAATTCACAAAAAGAACACTCATAGGGTTATGTACATATCTTCTCTTGTGAACACCTGAGCACTTCACTGAACGTTCAGTGTACAAGCCAAAACGGTATATACCGTTTTGCGCGATCCACTTTTCTCAAAATACCGCAATTCCCCGCGATTTAGTGCAATGGCTTGCAATGTTTGTTTCAGCAGATAGACTTACAGAAGTCATCGGAAAACGCCGATGAAAATGCTTTCTGAACGTGTGTACAGGAATCGCCTGAAAATCCTGGTGTCGGCGGTTCGATCCCGCCCCTGTCCACTTAATTCTCTCATCCTCCTCCCAAGTCTTTCGGGGATATCTTCTTGGGAGGTTCCTCTTGGCCGCTATCTGTGGACCGTCTTTTCGTATGGGTTGTCCAGCGAAAGAATATTACAACCGACGCGATGAGGAATAGGGTGGAAGCACGCGGTTCGGGTATAATGTTAGAATTAATGGAAGTGGCTGATGCCGAGGTAGTGACGCCGTAATGCATGCGCCAAATGGTGTAGTCGTCTGGCGTAGTACCGGGAATGGGATCGTTGGAAAGTGGTGCTCCTTTCCGCCAGATAATGTAGTCCGCCGCGTCGATGATGCCATCGTTGTTATAGTCGCCGCCCGCCAGTGGTGAGGGGGCGATTTCTCGCAAGCGATAGTAGCTTTCGATGTCGATGCCTGCGCCGCTTTGTGATTCAACGCTGACCAGTGCATCAACGAAGTCGTTATAAGTGGTCCATTCGTCGCCCAGTTTGCTGCGAAGAGCCAGAATCGCGTCGCTACCGAATGATGTTCGTTCGTAAGATGTGCTGCTGAGAATCGAGCTGATGTTGGATGTTTCGTAGGCCATCAAGCTGATGGTGTCGAGTGATCCATTGATGTCGGCGAACCATTGGTCACGATCTAACGAGCTTGTCCAGCCGATGGTGCTGCTGCTGTCGAACCAGGTCGGCAGCGCGGCACTAAGCCGCGCCATTTCATAGCCGCCCGTAAGAAGCTGTTGCCGAACGGTTGAGAAAGCATCTCGCAAGTTTAGCAGCAGCGTTCGGCGATCGGCGTTGGTGCCGGCACTCCATTGAGCTAGCGTGTGAGGTTCCAAATCAAATTCGACTCCCGCGAATTGTTCCTGCGGGTCATCGCGACCGTTGTTGAAGTTAATGAGTCGCGTTGTGATCAGGTTCTGCAGGTTTGCCTGTTGGGCCGGGAGGATCAGATTTGCGTCGGAAAGGACGACAAACGATTCGATGCCTGCTTGAGAAAGCTTCTTGTTCCAGGCAGCGATGGTGGCGGGGCTGGAGATTGGAAGATTCGAATAGCTGCCGTAGAGCCGTGTGATTTGCCATTGCTGCAGGAAGGCGATGGCTTCGTCTTCCTGGGTGCTATTGCCGACGACATTGGCGGCGCCGTTCGGGTCGGAGGATTGATACCAGAACCAGGCGCCTCGTTCGGTAGCCCGTGTTGAGATGGCGAATCCGCTAAAGAGGGCGATGAACGTAAGCAGCCGCAGGCTCGGAATGGTGACGCTTTGCTTCATCGGCGGCAGACTGTTTTTGAAACACGCCGGGGCATCACTCCGAAAACCAGCGTCGCAAGAAACACGAGCGTTGATGGCTCTGGCACTTCGCCGCCAGCCAGCGAGCCGGTGCCGGGCGCGGTTTGGCCGAAATGCGCGCGCCAGATGTCGTAGTCGGCGGTGGTGACGGCGTTGTCGCGGTTGGCGTCGGCCGCCAAGCCGGTGCCAACTTTGCCGACCGTCTTTCGCCATACCAGGTAATCGGCCGCGTCGACGACGCCGTTCGAGTCGAAGTCACCGAGCAGGCGATTGTCGACGAATAGCGTAAGTTTGGGGGCGATTCCCGACTCTTTCATGAGCAGCTCGACATAACTAAGCGATGGGTCGGCGTCTCCGATGAAGCGTTCTTCACGCACTAATGCCAACGTAAGCGAGCCATCGTCAACGAGTTGCGGGTGTTGGCGCAAGAAATCGGTCAGATCGAGTCCCCATTCGGCTTGGGCGTTGTCGAACGTCAGATGGCCGACAGGGAAGGCGGAAGTGCCCACGCCCGTGACTTTCGGGTCAACATCCGCAAGGTTTGGAGCATTGCTCCAAGTGATCGTGCTTTCGCTCCAATTGTCGTCGGTAATTGCATACACGTGAAACAGGATCGGGCCAGGATCGCCGTTGTTGATATTGGTGCTCTTGCCGGTAATTTGAAACAGGGCGCGCGACAGCTCGTCGGCATGATAGCCGCCCATGCCGAACTTGATGTAGGTGGCGTAATCGAACCGGGCGGAATCGGGTGTGCGCCCCACGTAGGCATTCATCAGGGAGCCATAGTTTTTGTCGGCGTATATTTCACCGCTGGCGCTATCGCTATTGCGGACGCGGGCATCGTCAGACGGCGTCAGCACGACCTGCTGCTCTGGCTGGCCTTCGGGTATCGTCATGAGCCATACGCTTTGGCGGGGTTGAGACAGCGTAATGGTTTTCGAGGCGGGCACCGTGACGAGTCGCGTCACCTCGCCGTGATGAAAGGCGCTGACCTCCTCGACCGACACAACCGTGCCTGGCTGAATATTCCAGTTGCTCAAATTGATGGTCAGGTCGTACGTTTCGTTGGTAGTTTGATTGGTGCTGAATAAATAGTAATTGCCAGCGACGGCGTCGTAACTCGTGGCAGCCTGAAAGTTGGAAGCGCTGGCCGAAATGGAGTTGTTGAAACGGGGGCGAGCGCCTTTGAAAGCTTTGGCCGCCAGTCGGACGACGCCAGCGCCGCGCGTAGCGCCCGTGATGTCGTCTGTTCCGCCGGTGCTGTAATCGTCGTTGACGAAGTGGAAGCCGGTCTTTTGTGGGACTTCGGGCGTGGAGCTATTGCTGTCGTGGTTCCAGAGCGTTTGGCTGAATTTGAAGGCGTACATACCGGTGACGCCGCCGCTCATTGCGCCTAGGTAGTTGTCGGCCAGGCCGACAAACATCGATGGCGTGTCGAGCGTATCGGTCGAGCCGGCGAACGAGCTGCTGTTGCGGCGATTGAACTCGGTGTAAACGACCGGCATCATCTGGCCGCTCGGGTTGTATTGCGGAATTTTCGTCTTGAACGTCTGCATGTCGGCGGCAAACGTCGTGCCAGTTGCGCCGTAGCGATGCACGTCGTAGGTATTGAAGATGTCGTAGTCGACGGTGTTGCCCTGGTAGTCGGTTCGGTTTTGCTCGAGGGCCGCTTTGCCCCAAGTGTCGATCGAGTTAGCGCCGTTGATCGTGACCGGAGCGGCAACATTGGCGACAAGCTGTTTGCCGAAATCGCGGTTCACGTCGGCAATCGCGGAGCGAATCGC
>CAZGMU010000264.1:0-3018 GCA_964526975.1 uncultured Planctomycetaceae bacterium | reverse complement strand
GTCGGAGGCAATTTTTAGCCGCTCGATCCATTCCGCTTGAGGAACGGGTGATGACGTTTGGTCAGGTTCGTTGTAGGTTTGATAGCGCTCGATGTCGTAGTGCTGGCCCATATAGTAGGCCATTGCGTAATAATGCTGCCATTGTTCCCATTTGCCGCCCCAGGTGGACATCGACCAAGAGGTGGAGCGCGACATCTCGATCACTGGCGTGATGCCGCGGGCATGCAGGTCACTGAGGATCGTATCGGCGACGACCTGATTGCGACCGTTCTGGACGTAGTTTTTGAAACGATTGTCAAACTTTGAAAAATTGATGTAGAGCGGATTGGTCGGGTCGGCGCGAAGGAGCGCTTTGCGAGCGTTGAATGTAGCCAAGCTGGTGACGCCATCGCCTAGCGGGCTGATATCGTCGGTCGGTTCATAGTCGCCAGCGCTTAGCCAAACTCGAAACGCGTTGACGCCGGAGTAGTCGACCCAAGCCGAGGTGTTGCTGCCAGGAAGGTAGTGGCCCATGTTGTAGCCGATGTACATGGGCGTAACGCCGATCTGCGTTTGAGTGACGGTGATCAAGGCAGGCGCGGCAGGGGCGCGTTGCGAAACGGCCAAGAGCGCCAGCAGAAACGCAACGATTAACCAGCGGCACGGGAGGCATCGGCGTAGTTGAGTCGTCTCTGTTTCCGCCAGCGAATTCGTCATAAGACTATTGTAAAAAGAAACTGCCCAATGAGGCCAGTTTTTGAGTCGGCCCTGAAATGCTTGCCGATTACAATTTAGGGCGGATGTTGGAGAAATGTGACCGAAAATCCTGGGAATTTACGAGCCGCGGTTATGCCCGCTCCGAAGAAATCGATGCATTCCTACGAGGTTGTCGTGGTCGGCGCGGGAGCGGCAGGGTTGCTGGCGGCAACTCGAAGTGCTGAACGAGGGCGGCGGACTCTGTTGATGGAAAAGAACCGCAAGCCGGGCGTCAAAATCCTGATGTCGGGGGGGACTCGTTGCAACATTACGCATGATTGTGATGCTGCCGGCATCATCGCGGCATTCGGCTCGGCTGGATCATTTTTGCACTCGCCATTGGCGGCGTTGGGGCCGCGAGAATTGATTTCGCTGCTCGAAGAAGAGGGGCTGGCTGTCAAAACGGAAGAAGGCGGGAAAGTCTTTCCACAGAGCGATCGGGCTTTGGATGTTCTGAATGCCTTGCTCTCTCTTTTTCACCGTAGCGGTGCTGAACTGGCGCTCGATGAGCCGGTTATGGAACTCGCGCGTAATGCTGAAGGGTTCACCGCCAAAACATCGCGCCGCACACTTGATTGCGAGCGGCTCGTGTTGACCACCGGGGGCAAAAGCTACCCCGGTTGCGGCACGACGGGAGACGGCTATGCGTGGCTTGCCAGGCTGGGGCATACGATTCGCCGCCCGCGGCCGGCATTGGTGCCGCTTATTAGCGACGAGGCATGGGTGCGAGACCTTAAGGGAATCACCCTGCCCGATGTGAAGTTACAAGTCGTTGATCCGAGCGTTACAGGCAGTTCGCCATCGGAAGGCAAGCGGCGGCGGAACGGATTGCCGCCGGGTGTGCTCATTGAGCGGCGTGGATCGATGTTGTTTACTCATTTCGGGCTGTCTGGACCGGTTGTGTTGGACATTAGTCGAGCGGTAACGGGAACTATCGAACCGCGAAAGCTCTTGATCGTGGCCGATTTTCTTCCAGGGGGTGCCGAGGCCGAGATCGATCACAAGTTTCGAAGTCTTGCTACGATGGAGGGGAAGCGGCTGGCGGCGACAGTAGTTGCCGATAAATTGCCGCGGCGACTGCTCGATGCCTTGCTAGTTCGCGGCGACGTTGCCGCGGATCGACGATTGGCAGAACTTTCTGCAACTGAGCGTACCAGACTGGTAATGCAACTGAAGCGGTGTGAGATCCGCGTGGCGGGGAGCCGCGGGTTTGAAAAAGCGGAGGTGACCGCGGGGGGCGTTGCGCTCAATGAGGTCGATTCGCGAAATATGCAGAGCAAGCTGGTGCCGAACCTATTTCTGGCCGGAGAGATTCTTGACCTCGATGGTTTTATTGGCGGCTACAACTTTCAGGCCGGGTTGGTTGGCCGGTGAAAGCGCTTGACGAAACGATTAGCTAAAGATGAGCGGCAACAGCCACCAGCAGTAGAGCGTCACAATCGCGACGCCGACAAGATTCAGCCCGAGCCCCATTCGTACCATCTGGCTCATTCGGACATGGCCAGTGCCATACGCGATGGCGTTGGGAGGCGTGCCGACAGGCATCATGAAAGCCAAGCTGTTGGAGAACGTAGCAGGGATCATCAATAGCGCGGGATTGATACCATTGGTTTTGGCGGCCGCGGCTAATATCGGCATGAGGATCGTAGCGGTTGCGGTATTGCTCGTGAACTCGGAAAGGAAAGTTACGGCAAGACACACCGTTGCGATGATCCCTAGCGTGGGCCAGGTGCTGATCCCTTGAACTAGATCGCCGACTTTGCTTGAAAGCCCAGTTGCCTTGAAGGCAGAGGCAATCGTCAGGCCGCCGCCGAAGAGGATCAAGATTCCCCACGAAATGTTGCCGGCTGTTTTCCAATCGAGTAGCGCTCGGCCTTGCTCGCCGTTGCCCGCGGGAATCAGGAACATGGCCAATGCGCCGGCAATAGCCACGAGCGTGTCTCCTCCTTCGCCTGAGGAACCAATCAAGGTCTGCCAGCCACCGACGGGAACTTCGCGCGTGATCCATGCTAAAGCGGTGAGTCCGAAGACGAAGAGCGTACGAATCTGAGGAGGCGTCCAATCCTCCTGTTCTTTTAGGTCAAGGGCTGGAACTTTTCCCATTCGCCAAGTGAGCAATATCCAAGTGACGAACATCATGATCAGCGATAGCGGAGCGCCAAATAACATCCATTGAAAAAAGGTTACACCCTGATTCATTGTCTCGCGATAGACAAGAAGGAACACGCCGTTCGGCGGCGTGCCGATTGGAGTAGCGATGCCGCCGATGTTGGATCCGTAGGC
>CAZGMU010000263.1:1261-7172 GCA_964526975.1 uncultured Planctomycetaceae bacterium | reverse complement strand
AGAACCGTCGTTGCGTCGGGAGCGGTTGCGGACGGTTATCGGATTCGGGATCGAATTGTATCGGGAGAAATTGCCCTTGGAAAAGCCGGTTGAATTGGAGTTAGTGGCACTCGATGCTTGCCTTTCCGCTCTTGAGCAAATCGACCGAAATGCAAACCTCGGGATGGTTATCCAGTGCTGGTGTGAACGATTAAGTGGGATTTTTTGCGGAAATCCTGGGCAAAGGAGTCATTCGGCGGCTTCGAGAGCGGAACGCGTTTGACGGGTGGGAGCGTCGGCGCCAAAGATAATAGACCTACTAGAAATTGGCGGGTAGTCGGCCGCCCCTTGGGTGTGCTAAAGTTGTCTAACTAGTTGCCCGGCCCAACTTTGGGTTCCTATCTCGATCGGCCGGTTCTTACGGTTTGCGGTAGGCTGCGAACCGATCGGGCTTGAGGTCCTACGTCAGTATTAAGCAGTCTAATAATCTTGCCATATATAAGCAGTTGTTTGGGGAGGTTGGTTGCATCGTGATTCGTTCACTTATTCGAGTAAGCGCGGCAGCGCTGTTCGTTCTCACGTGCGTGTCGACAGCCGCGGCTAGTGAAGCGGAGTTGGTGCTTCCGGATCTGGGATCGCAGCACTTTCTAGGGTTGAGCGGTCGGGTGCTTCTGATGATCGGCCTGGTGATTTCACTGGCCGGCGGTGTGTTTGGCATCCTGACGTTTATCAAGCTGCGCAATCTCCCCGTGCATCGTTCGATGCGCGATGTATCGGAACTGATTTATGAAACCTGCAAAACTTATTTATTCACGCAAGGTAAGTTCATCCTGCTGCTGGAGCTATTCATTGGCGCGGTGATGGTGATTTACTTTGGCTGGTTGCGCGGTTTTTCGACTGACCGCGTGGTGATGATCGTGGCATTCAGCCTGATTGGCATCGCGGGCAGCTATGGAGTGGCGTGGTTCGGCATTCGGATCAATACTTACGCCAATTCGCGGGCGGCATTTGCGAGCCTGCGCGGCAAACCATTTCCGGTGTATGCGATTCCGTTGCAAGCGGGCATCAGTATCGGCACGCTGCTGATTTGCGTGGAACTGGTGATCATGCTGGCGATTCTGCTGTTCGTGCCGCGCGAATACGCAGGGCCGTGCTTTATCGGCTTTGCGATTGGCGAATCGCTGGGAGCGGCTGCCTTGCGGATTGCCGGCGGTATTTTCACGAAGATCGCCGACATCGGCGCCGACCTGATGAAGATCGTCTTTCAGATCGACGAAGATGATGCGCGGAACCCGGGCGTGATCGCCGATTGCACGGGCGACAACGCGGGCGACTCGGTCGGTCCAACGGCCGATGGTTTCGAGACTTATGGCGTAACGGGCGTGGCGCTGATCGTATTCATCATGCTGGCGATTACGCCGGTGCAACTGAGTCTATTGTCGCCGGGCATGACTCTTCATTCAGCGTCGCCCGAACAGTTGGCAGCGGCTCAAGCTGCCGCGGCGCCGGTGCAAGTGAAGCTGCTCGTATGGATTTTCGTGATGCGGGTGCTGATGGTAGTGACTAGCATCGTGTCCTACTTGATCAACGAGCGGATTGCCAAGGCGAAGTATGAGAATGCGGACGAGATGGACTTCGAGAAGCCGCTGACTTCGCTGGTTTGGCTCACCTCGATCATTTCGATCGTGATGACCTACTTAGCCTCGGTGCTGCTGATTCACGATCTTGGCGACGGAATGTGGTGGAAGCTGGCGACGATCATCACCTGCGGGACGCTCGCCGGAGCGATCATTCCCGAATTGGTGAAAATCTTTACCTCGACCAATTCGAAGCATGTGGATGAAGTGGTGGCGTCGTCGCGTGAAGGCGGCGCGTCGCTCAATATTCTGTCTGGTTTGACGGCCGGCAACTTCAGCGCGTTCTGGATGGGGCTCGTCATCGTCGGCTTGATGGGAATCGCTTACGCGGTCAGCTACTACGGCGGCATGGACAAGTTCATGCTTGCTCCGGCCGTATTCGCGTTCGGCCTGGTGGCGTTCGGCTTTCTCGGCATGGGGCCGGTGACGATCGCGGTCGATTCGTATGGCCCGGTGGCCGACAATGCCCAGTCGGTGTTTGAGCTATCGACGATTGCAAGTTTGCCGAACATTCGGAGCGAAGTGAACAAAGAGTTCGGCTTCGAGCCCGACTTCGTGAAGGGCAAGCATTACCTGGAAGACAACGACGGGGCCGGGAATACGTTCAAAGCAACGGCCAAACCCGTGTTGATCGGCACCGCCGTTGTCGGCGCAACGACGTTGATTTTTTCGATCATCATGTTGCTGACCGACGGACTGACGAATGACGCGGCCAACGTGTCGCTGTCGCTGTTGCATCCACCATTTTTGCTAGGCTTGATTACCGGCGGCGCCATCATTTACTGGTTTACCGGTGCTTCGACACAAGCCGTGGTGGCTGGCGCTCATCGGGCAGTCGAGTTCATCAAGGCGAATATCAAGCTCGACAGCACTTCTACGAGCGCGTCGATCGAAGACAGCAAACGCGTTGTGGGAATTTGTACGCGGTACGCCCAGCGCGGCATGTTTAATATCTTCCTAGCCGTATTCTTTATCACGTTGGCGTTCGCCTTCGTGGGCGAGTTCTTCTTTATTGGCTACCTGATCTCGATTGCCTTGTTTGGTCTGTACCAGGCAATCTTCATGGCCAATGCGGGCGGCGCTTGGGACAATGCCAAGAAAATCGTCGAAGTGAATCTTCGCGAAAAGGGAACCGAGCTTCACGCGGCCACGGTCGTAGGCGATACCGTCGGCGATCCGTTTAAGGACACTTCGTCGGTGGCGTTGAACCCGATCATCAAGTTCACCACGTTGTTCGGCCTGCTGGCCGTCGAACTGGCGATCGAGATTGGCGACCCGCGGTGGCGCATGTTGTGGGCGGCCGGGTTGTTCGTCGTGGCGTTGGTGTTTGTCTGGCGATCGTTCTACTCGATGCGAATTGCGGCCCATTAGGCAAGATTCGCTCGATTGCCGAGGCCCTGGATGCGAGAGTCAGTCTAGTGGCCTGCCAGATCGGTTTTTGATGGTAGCTGAATTCGCAAGAATTCGATCCCGACCGTGTGGGCCGGACTCTGGCGAGTCCAGCTACGCCTCAAATCAACTTTGACAGACCACTAGCTGGTGTTCGCTAGCATCGGGGGGCATGTTGTATCAAATTCTGCTAGCAACCGACCTCGACTCTCTACTTCCTATTTGCTAAAAAACGCCTCTTGCCGCGAGGACCCTATCAGGGGAAATCCCGCGCGCTTCACGTTTTCATTGAAGCCGATCAAGCGAACGGCTGGAACTCGAGGTCTACGCGCATGGATGGGCGCTCGCGCTTCTTGCTGTTGGTGGCAATTGCGGCGTGCGTGCTCGGTATCTATATCTATCCGCTCGCGCTCGGGACTCCGCTCATGGACCCGGACGAAGGGATCCACGCTTCGATCGCGCAAGAAATGGTCGAGTACGGCGACTATGTGATTCCACGCTATTTGGAGAAGCCGTTTCGCGATAAGCCGGCTCTCTATTTTGCCGCTGAGGCAGTTTCGCTGCGGCTTTTTGGGATGAACGAATTCGCCGTGCGGCTGCCGGGAATACTATTCGCGCTGTTTGGATGCGCGACGACTGCCCTGCTGGCACGACGCATGTTCGGAGACGAAGTGGTATGGTACGCGGCACTAGCGTCGCTCACCCTCGTGCTTCCAGTCATCTTGGCGCAATCGCCGGGGCATGATGTGGCGCTGGTCCCATTCATGAATTTGCTGGTGCTGGCGTTCTGGGAACAACAGGCAGCAACCACTGGCCGCAGCCGGTGGCTGTGGTTAGCGGTGATGTCCGCCTCGACCGCCTTGGCGATTCTGACAAAAGGTCTCATTGGGCTGGCTGTCGTTGCTCCAGGGATCGCGGCCTATCTAGTACTGACTCGAAATTTATCGATACGACTGATCACCCGCTGTGCGTTGGCGCTGCTTCTCGGGGCAGCGCTGGCAAGCCCTTGGTTCATCGCCATGGAGCGGGCCAGTCCGGGTTACTTGTTTTATTACTTCATCGAGCGCCATTTACTGGGATTCGTGACCGAGAGGCAGGAGCACGGCGACTCTTCGTGGTACTATTATCTCGGCCCGGTGTTCGGCGGTGCGATGCCCTGGCTCATCTTTGCATTGGCGGCCGTGCTGCAATCTTGGTGGGATGATCGCCGGGCGCGAAACCCGGCCACGCTACTCCTAGTGACCTGGTTCATTGGCGGCTTTGCGTTTTTGTGCGTGGCCGGGTCGAAGCTGCTGACCTATTCGTTGCCCCTTTTTCCGCCCGTCGCGATTTTGGCCGGAGTGGGATTTCAGCGGCTTTTTTACGATGAGCTTTCACCAGCACTGCGATGGCTCTTTGCGAATACGTTTCGGTTGGTGGGTGTTTTTGGGGTTTTGTCGCCGCCGGTTACGCTGTTGTTTCTGCAATTTGTGTTGCAAGCTCCGTCGCCACCAGCTGCGTATGCGCTAGGAATTCTGGCGTCCGCGGCAATGGCAGCCGGCCTCGTTCTCATGGAAAAAGGGCAAGGCCGGGCGGCACTAGCGATTGGCATGCTCTGGTTTCCACTGGCTTTCGTCACGCTGATGACCTGGGCCGTGCAAGATCTCGTGGCCGAACATGCCCAAAAAGAATTGGCGGCCATGATCGACGCCCAGGGCGACCGTGCGCCGCGCAATCTGGTGATGGTGGGCCAACGGGTGGGATCGGTCGTGTTTTATCTCTCACCGCCACGCCGCGCGGCATTGCGCGCAGGCCAAATGTGGGAAGACGCCGCGTTCAAGCTCGAAGGATTGCTTCCACCTCCGCCCGGCACCTATGTGGCGATTCGCGACGAACAGATGCGGCGATTCAAGCGCACCGCCCAAATCGAGCCGTTTCATCCGATCGCGGTGGGGCCGTTTCACGTGCTTGTGCCCTCCGCGGATTTCTCTCGTGTGGCGGGCCGACCGGAGAAGAAGAACCAATGACAGGGGAAGTAGAAGTCTCGGTGATAGTCCCCACTTTGCGGGAATGCGCCAATTTGGAACAACTATTGCCTCGCCTCTTCGAGATACTTGGCCAGGCGGGGCTAGTGGGCGAAGTCGTCGTTGTGGATGACAACAGCCAGGATGGAACCGCTGAACTTTGCGATCGGCTGGCACACGATCACGCATTGAGATTGATCACGCGTCGCGACGAGCGCGGGTTGGCATCGGCCGTGCTACGCGGCCTGCAGGAGTCGACAGGCCATATCTGCGTCGTGATAGACGCGGACATGTCGCATCCGCCGGGGGCGATCCCCGATTTGGTCGACTCGGCAAGCTCGCCATTTTGCGATGTGGCGATTGGCAGTCGATACACGACGGGCGGAGCGGTCGATCCAAACTGGAGTTGGCTTCGCCGATGGAACTCAAGGGTAGCAACGTTGCTGGCCAAAGGACTTACCAGCGCGGCTGACCCGCTGGCCGGCTTCTTTGCCATTCGTCGAGAAGTGCTAGCGCGTGCGGTCGAGCTGAAGCCGCTTGGGTACAAGGTGCTGTTGGAGTTGATCGTTCGTTGCGACTGCCGGCGGATTTTCGAGGTTCCGATTATGTTTCACGACAGGAAGCTTGGTGTCAGCAAGCTCTCGGCAGGCCAAATCTGGCTCTACTTGCGACATCTCGGGCGGCTCTATGTTGCCCAATATAAAAGGCGAAGGGCCACGCCCCCGGCGCCAGGCGGGGCATCTCCCACAACCTCGCCGCAACGAGAATCTGCCTAGCTATTTCGGCCACAGGCTCGAATATCGGACGTTTACGGCGATCAGGCCAGACGCTAAAATCGTGGTTCAAGAAAAAAGGGGAGAGGTGGCTGAGTGGTCGAAAGCGCCGGTTTGCTAAATCGGTGAA
>CAZGMU010000263.1:0-1251 GCA_964526975.1 uncultured Planctomycetaceae bacterium | reverse complement strand
GCAGGTTCGAATCCTGTCCTCTCCGCTCCTAGTTGCGGCTCTTCGCCTGGTGATGCCGGCGAAGGGCCGATTTTTTTTGCGGGGTTTCTACATACGCTAAGCCCTTCATCTACAGAAACGGGGCATATTTATTGATTCCAGGGCATCTTGGACAGCAACATGCCCATTCCGCAGGTGTTGCTGATTCCGGCAAACAGCAAGCCGGCTCCCACAAATCCCGAGAGCCCATAAAACGCCGGGTGGACTTGCCAGCCAAGGAGCTCACCACTCAAGACGAGCGTGCCGGCTACGATGCGAACCTGTCGTTCGAGCGAGATGGCTTTCTTGCCGCGAACCAAGGGAAGTCCCGCCGTCGCGCAGGCCTGGGTTCCGCCTTCGACGTTGACCACGTTGGTATACCCTTTTTTGTGGAACTCTTCGCACGCTTTTTGGCTGCGCCCTCCGAGTTGGCAAACGACATACAGCGGCTCGCCCGAGCTACCGTTGCGGGCTCGCATAATGGCGTCGGGGTCGAGCCGATCGAGTGGTACATTGCGAGCGAACTCGACGTGCGTGTCACGAAATTCCAGCGGCGTTCGCACATCGATCAGGTCGCACGACTCGCCGGTTTGTTTCCGTTTGGCCAATTCGGCGGGAGAAATGGTTGGGATGCTCATGGTTATGGCCTCCTTGAATGGGCAGGTTGGTTTGTTTGGTAATTTAGGAAAAGTTCGTGAACTTTGGAACGCGAGCTTGAGAATTTATACGAACCACCTACTTTTCCCCAACTGAGAAACACGCTAAGCTGGCGAAACTTTGCGGCTTACCTAAACCGCATAGATGGCATTTGCCGACCGGAAACGCCGGAGGTTTCGACCTTTGTACCCAGGAGGGGTGGCCTCCATGAATGCATCGAGTTCCGGAACGTTCTTAAAGCGTGGCAATATTCGCATTCGCGCTGCCCAACGTAGTGGCAGAAGAATTCTAGGCCGACTCTCGGTTGTGACTAGTAAAGCAGTGGTTTATTCGGCCTTCCTGGATGGAAGGCATCCATAACGCATTGGTTTGGTTCCAAGATGTCTGAAACAAGATTACAGCGTAGTGTAACGACTTCCGTTGCAAAGAACCTGGCGACGACGACCAAGACGTCGCCGAAGATGATGTCGATCACGCCCCGGTGGCTGCTAAGCATGCTGCCGTGGGTCGATGTGCAGGGCGGCACTTACCGCGTGAATCGCACCAAGGTCGAGCTCAGCAAGGCCGAGCGGATCG
>CAZGMU010000262.1:2312-7200 GCA_964526975.1 uncultured Planctomycetaceae bacterium | reverse complement strand
AGGGCGTGCCACCCGGAATTCCCGGACGCCCTCGTTAATTTTAGTATGTTTGTCTTGCAGCCTCGCCAGCGGCACGCAACGCTTCGGGAAGCGTCAAGGTGCCTTCATAAAGTGCTCGGCCAATAATACATCCGGCCATTCCGGCGGCAGCCAACCGCGCGACATCTTCCGCCGTCGTCACGCCGCCCGAAGCGATCACGGGAACCTCGACCGCAGCTTGCATTTGGGCCATCGCTTCCACGTTGGGGCCCTTCATCATGCCGTCAGTCGCGATGTCAGTGTATATAATCGCGGCCAACGGCTCGTTGCCGAACTGGCCGGCCAAATCGATCGCCGAAACATCGCTCGTTTTGAGCCAGCCATCGGTGGCCGCCCGGCCGTCGCGGGCGTCGATCCCTAGCACCAGCCGGCACGGATATTGGCGACACATGCCCCGAAACCACTCAGGGTCGGTCAATGCCGAGGTGCCCACCACCAGCCGAGACAAGCCAAACTCAAGCAACTCGCGGACCGATTGCTCATCGCGAATACCGCCCCCCAACTCGCACTCGATATCCACGACGGCCAGAATTTCTTGCACGCTCGGCAAGTTAATCGGCAGCCCTTCGCGAGCGCCTTCCAAGTCGACAATGTGCAAATGCTGCGCGCCCTGCTCGGCAAACTGCCGAGCGACCTCGGTGGGGTCCAGCGCAAAGACGGTTTCCTGTTGGTAGTCGCCCTGCCGGAGCCGGACGCACTTTCCGCCCCGCAGATCAATTGCAGGCCAGATTTGCATAAATGCTCGTTCCGAATCCGCCGACTAAGCCGGCCTTAGAGAAAAGTAGCAAACACAAAATATGGCACACAGGTCCTCCAATAGCAAGTCCCGGCGACCGCTCGACACAGCGCAACCCGCTAACTGCCAGACGGTTGCGCGTGTGGACGGAAATTGAAACCAGAGGTGGGTTACTTCGCCGAATAGTGCGGGGGCGCTCGCTCTCAGAGCGGACAGGGCTACATTCGCTTTTCACCCCAGCTCGGCAAAGTTCTTGAGCAGCTTCAGACCGGCCGACTGGCTCTTCTCCGGATGAAACTGCGTGGCGAACAGATTGTCGCGCCAGATGCTCGAGCAAAACGGCAACGAATACTCCGTTTCCGTGGCGATCACCGAGGCATCGCTCGGCACGACATAATAAGAATGCACAAAATAGAAATGGGCCCCGTCGTCGATGCCCGCGAGAATCGGCGGACGCCGACGAATCCGAACCTGATTCCACCCCATGTGCGGCACCTTGAACTCGGCCGGAATGCTGAACCGCACGACTTCGCCGGGCAGAATCCCCAACCCTTCGTGCTCGCCATCCTCGAAGCCTTTCTCAAACAGCATCTGCAAGCCCAGGCAGATGCCGAGAAACGGCTTGCCGCCTTCGATTGCCGCTCGAATCGGCTCGCCCAGCTTCCGCTCGCGCAGCGCCGCAATCGCATCGCAAAACGCGCCCACCCCCGGCAAGACAACCTTCTCCGCATCTCGCAACACGGCCGGGTCGCTGGTGATGATCGCCGAGTGCCCGACACGCTCAAAAGCCTTCTGCACACTGCGAAGGTTGCCCATTTCGTAATCAATGATTGCGATCATGAAAGGGAAAGCGAAAGGCGGGAGAACCAAGCGAAAAGCCGAAATGCGATCACCTCACATTCGACAGCAGAACCTTATTGTCGGTTCGCGCGGGGCGAGCGTCCACCCCCAAGAGCCTAGCGGCGCAGCGTTTCGGGATAGATCACAATCTCGACGCGACGATTGCGAGCACGGCCGGCATCGGTGCCGTTCGACACCACCGGATGGCTGCCGCCATGGCCAACGACGAAAAGCTGCCGAGCTTGAAGACCGCCGCCTCGCGTCAGTGCATCGTACACAGTCATCGCCTGGGCTACCGCCAAGTGTTGATCCGTCGGGTACTGCGGCGAAGTCATCGGGCTGCCATCAGTATGCCCTTCGATGCCAATCAACTGTTGCGGGTAGTTCTGGCTCAGGTCGGCCGCGACTGTCTTCAAGAGCGCATCCGAGCCGAGCTTCAATTGAGACGTTCCGAAATTGAACAATTGATCGCTAGGCAGCTCGATGCGAATCACATCGCCATCCTGCCGAACATTGATCCCCGGCATGTTGGTGATCGTCATGCTTTTGAGCAGCGTGTTGTTCGCGCGAATCTCGGCCTGATTGCGCACCTGCAACCCGGCCGCCATCGCGGTGGTCCGGCCGCGAAGCTGCTCGGTTTCGGTCTGCATGGCCACGAGACGATCGGTCGTGTCACGTAATTGGGTTTGTGTCGCCGCGATTTGGTCCTGCAACACCTGCGTCTGCTGCCGCGACTGGGCCAGCATGGATTGCAGCTCTTGATTGTCGCGATCGAGCGCCGCGGCTCGCTGCTGGTACTGCTGCGTTTGCTGGGCCATCGCCACTTGTTGTTGCGGCGTGATCGTCACCGGCGCCTGCTGCGCGTACGGACTCGGCGCGCTTTGCTGATTGCAGCCCGCGACGACGATCGCCACGAAGGCGAATGTCGCGAGTTTGGCAGAGGTGCGTAAGATGACAGATAACACGGCCACGGAGTCCTTCGCGGCAGGAACACAGATAAAGAGCGGCGGAGACTAGCACCTCGATGCTACCGCGACAAGGCCGCTACGGGCTCACCGTCCAACGCCCCGGCTTCCCACGCCCCTTGCGGCTTAGCTAGCACCCCTTCGCCACCGCCACGCACCGGATACACCCCATAAAATCGCCGAATGAAATTCCGATGCCACCGCTGCGGCTTATGAGCCTCCCAACCCAGCCGCGTCATCACGCGATCCGACAATCGAAGATTGGCCGCGTCGCACACGATAGCATCGATCCGTTTGAGCTCGGCGATAGCATCCAGCGCGATGAGCGCCGCCCGAAACGTGCGGAAGCTCGTGCCGTGCGTGGTCACGATGTATTTCAGCGCCAAGAAATTAGGCATTCGCCGCGGCTGGTTGTAATACAACAGGCAACGATCGGCCTCGCCTCGCGCATGATACCGCGGCCCCAATGGCAAAAGCTCCGGAGCCGCCACGAGCTTGGGCCACGCCCGCAGATGGACCGCCCGCAACTGGCCGCTGGCAGTTTCGATCACGCCATACCGGCCCCGGCGGATGCGCTCGCAACCGGTCGCCCAATCATCAACGGTTTCACTCAGCCAGTTCATAGATGGCAGGCCCCCGGGCCGCCATCCAAACATAGCTTGCTACTCGCCCGCGTAGGCCTCGCCGAATATCGCGGTTTTGATGATTCGCCAGATCGTAAGCATGGCGCCCAGCATGATCAGGCACACCCCCAGTACCAGCGGAACCAGCGCCCCATGACCAAATAGCGGCTGAGCCCACAGCCAGATCGGCGCCCACCACACCACCACCGCCGCGGCCGCCAGGCACAAGAACGGCCCAAACGGAATCACATCGTCGCGCCGGGCAATGAACTGAACCAGCCCGACCAAGAGCGCCGCAAACGGCGACAGGAAAAACAGAATCAAACACGCCTGCCAACCGAGGAACGTTCCGATCATCATCATCAGCGTCACGTCGCCGAAGCCCATCGCCTCGCGCCGCAATGAAAACGTGCCGATCAATCGCACCGCCCACACCAACCCTCCGCTACCGACCAAACCCAGCAGCGCCGTCAGCAATCCTTCCCACGACTTATCGCTTAGCGCCCACACGGCAGTAATCGCCACCGTCCCCACCAGCCACAACCACAACAACGGCCCCCGACGAAACTCGCGCCACATCCGCGCACCGATCAACTGCAGCCCAACGACCGGCCCGCGCCGCCCGCGCCACACGCGCGGCGCAAGCGCAAATATCCACAACCAGTAGCAACCGATCCCCACCGCGAGCGCTAGCGGACTGCGAAACATGCCCCACTCCGGTGGCCACGCCCCAGGAGCCACGGCCGTCGTCGGCTCCAGCCACTGGGCAATGCCATGCGGCCCCACGGCAACTCCTCCTTTGGCCAACATCAAAGGCTGCCCCACCACCGGAATGGCCAACGGCTCCGACACATGCGGCAGCAGCGACAGCGGCGCAACAGCCGCCAACGTCAGTCCCAGCAACGTGCCGCTCACCGTGATCTCGTCCGGAATGATCTTCTCATCAATATCCACAAACGACGCCACGAACATCCAGCAGAGCAGAATCGCATGGCTGATAAATTGCAGATGAAGCGCGAACGTCGGCGGCACGATCGGCAGCGGCCCGGCCTGCGGTTGAACCAGCGCCATCCGTTCGACTTCCCACCAATAGAACCAGGCCAGGATGGCTCCTATACCAACCTCGACAAGCAACGGGCGAATCCAAAACCCGCGCCCAAACAGCTCGGCCTCACGCCTCAGCGCCAGCCAACCGAAGATCGGCACGCGATCCGAACGACGCCGCGCGGCCAACTCAGCCGGCAGCCGCGACCAGGGCGAAATCGGCCGCGGAGTCCAAGCCAGCGCGTAGATGGCCCAGTTCACGAACGAACCCAAGCACACCCCGGCGGCAAACACGGCGATCAATCGCAGAGCAAGCAACGTCATCCGTCCATCCATGCAGTTCGCCACGAAGCTTTAAAGCCGGGCCACGATTTCTTCCGCCACCTCGGCAGGAGTCTTCCCCTCCGTGTCCACGACCAGCGTAGCACATTGCTCGTACAGTGGCGTGCGAACGACGAGCAAAGTCTCAATTTCCGATCGCCCGCCGCCGGTGGTCAGGTTTGGCCGTCGGCTCGCAGTCGATGCATCTGCCGCCACCCGTTCCAGGATTGTATCCACCGAAGCCCTCAGCCACACGACCACTCCCGCCCCACCAATCGCCCGCCGATTCTCCCCCCGCAACCCCGGCCCCCCCCCCCCGC
>CAZGMU010000262.1:0-2302 GCA_964526975.1 uncultured Planctomycetaceae bacterium | reverse complement strand
CCTAGCGCCACCACCCCCCGCCGCTCGCGGCTTAGCGCATCCACCACCCGCGCCTCCCAATCCCGAAACGCCCCCTCCCCGCCTTCCGCAAAAATCGCCGCAATGCTCTTCCCCGCCTCTTGCTCGACCACATCATCCGCGTCCACCCAATCGGTCCCCAATCGCGCGGCAAGCACCTGCGCCACCGACGTCTTCCCCGTCCCGCGGTACCCGATCAGAAAAATGGGCGCATCCCGCTCAGCCATTCGACTCCTGCTCCCTCGAAACGCATCTGTTCATCAGCCGGACCGCGCTAGCGGCCGGTTCGGCGACTAGAACCGGGGCTAGCGCCCGCCGGCTGATTGCTTCGACCTTAAGACTTGTAACGAATTGAACCGCCAAGCCGCCAAGTACGCCAAGTACGCCACAGAAGACAGAAATCAGCAGTGAATTGCTTGGCGTTCTTTGTGTTCTTGGCGGTTTCATTCATTCTGTTAGATGCCTTTAATACTTATTCGGCCCAATCGCCCGCCGTAGCGTCTCCCGCATCCGCGCTTCGGAGGCCTCCTGGCCGGTGAACAGCATAAATTGTAAGGCAGCCTGACGGATGAACATCTCGACGCCGGTCGCGATCTTGCAACCATGCGATCGCGCATCTTTTAGCAGCAACGTCGTCTCGGGGTTGTAGACCGTGTCGAACACCAACATGTTCGACTTGAGATGAGACTTGCTGAACGGCGACTCGTCGACATTCGGATGCATGCCGATCGGCGTGCAGTTCACTAAAATCTCGGTCGGAGCGTGTCGTGCCGCCCACTCGATGCACTTGCCGCCGAACGTATCGGCCAATTGTTGCGCTCGCGAACGAGTGCGGCTGGCGATCGTGATCACCGCGCCGCGCCGCTGCAAGCCATACATCACTGCCCGGGCCACGCCCCCCGCCCCCAACACCAGCACCTTCTTATTTTGCAGCGGGCTGGCCGCCCCCGGCGCCACCGCGCCCCCCAGCGCATTCTCCAGGCAATCCATCGCCGCCTTGTAATCGGTGTTGTAACCCAGCACATCGTCCCCGCGGAACAACACCGTGTTGACGGCCCCGATCCCCTTCACCGCCGGATCGACCTTCGTCAAATACTTGGCCACCGCTTCTTTATGCGGGATCGTCACACTCAGGCCTCGAATCCCCAATCGCGGCACGTCCTCCATGAACTGCCCCAGCGTATCGAACGGCACTCGAAACGGCACGTACACCGCGTCGATATTCAAGGCCCCGAACTCCGCATTGTGAATCTGCGGGCTCAAGCTATGTCCCACCGGATCGGCAATCACGCCGTACACCGCCGTCTCTTTGCCGATGCTGTTGTGCCGGTAGACATTCGTCATCTGATCGAAGCTGAGCTGCCCCGGCGCGAGCGCGCGCTCATGGTGAAACGTCGCGTAGGTGAACTTCGCTCCGAACTTTGGCCCCAGGATTCGAGACCAACTGCCAATATCCCCCATGCACATGCCAACGGTGTCGCAATCGCTTTCTTGCACCATCTCGAGCATGCGCAAGTTGTCGTGCGGCTGGTTGGCCATCGTGGCGATCTTCACGATGTCGGCATCCAGCGACTTCATGTGCGTGTGCAGCTCGCGGAGATTTTCCGGCGTGTGTCGGAAATTGTGATAACTGATGATCCGCTTCGTCTTGCCGAAACGGGGAATCTTGCCCGCGATGTCGTCTTCCAGGTCAACGTATTCGACGCCGCTGGCAATTGCCTCGCGAAGCATCGTCAGCCGCGCTTCTTCCGTGCCGGTGTATTTGCCGCCGTCCTGCTCCCGGCGAACCGTCACCACCGTCGCGCACGGCCGATCCTTCAGCAAACGCTGGATATTCACCCGTGAGCTAATGTAATCGAGTCGCAACTCCACCAGATCCGCCCCTTGCTCCACCAAATGAGCAAACTCGGCAAGCATGTGCTTATGACGACTACGACCTATGCTGACGCAAATCATGTGGAGTGATCAAGAGTGAGGAATAGGAGCGAACCAATTTCGGATTGAGAATTCCAAATTGCGGATTGGACTTAGGAACGACTCAAGAATAACTTCCCCATTTCAGTAATAACCACGGAGGCACGGAGGGCACAGAGAAGACAAAAAGAGAAAACACAGAATACTAAATCGCAACTAACCAACGATAGCAAGCCAAGACATAAGAAAAGACGGAACACATTTTTTCGTCATTAGTGAAAACTAGCGCAAATCAGTGTTCTTACCTCCTGTATTTCTTCTCTGTGTTCTCCGTGTCTCCGTGGTGAATCCTATCTGCCGAAGTTATTTT
>CAZGMU010000261.1:3495-7204 GCA_964526975.1 uncultured Planctomycetaceae bacterium | reverse complement strand
CGTCGGAGTCATCCCACGAAGTTGCTGTTCGAATGCGGCTAATTCAGGCATTAGCTCTTGTTCATTTGGCTTTTGTTGGTCGTGCATGGCGATTCCAAAATCTCTCGAAGCGTGGTCAGGGATCGGGCGTATTGGCGATAGGCTGTAGCGGTAGAAATGCTCAGTGCCGATCCGATTTCCTCATACGTCAGGTTGCCCCAAATTCGCATGACTACCAGTTCTCGAGCATCTGGCTCCAATTGCACCAGCGCCTCGATCACTGCGGTCATTTCGTCGGACTCAAAACCGGCTGGCTGCTCGGCTCGCGAAAATCGTTCGGCTATCGCTCGCGTTTCTCGTTCTCGCCGGCGTCGATCCGTGCGAGCTGCATTCAACGCCCGGTGCTTCACAACACGGTACAGCCAGGCGACTGCTTGCTCCGGCGGCTCGCGCTGCATGGCAAGTGCAACCAATGCCTCTTGAACGCAGTCGTCCGGCGAATCGGTCCACTGCGACGCGTACAGCGCAAGGGCCGGCCCGTGCTCGTCTAGGAGCCGCCCCAGCAGTTCGGCGTCGATCGGACCAGTCATTCAAGACTCGCAGGGCCAGGTGTTCGGTAATTAGACACCGCAACTCCCAGAGTTTTGCAGGAGTAGCCACCAAAAGCACGAGAAGGCACAAAAAAAGACAGCGGTTTTCGTGCCCTTTTGTGTTTTTTGTGGCTAAGAAATTCCGGCCAAGCGGGCGGTCTCTTCGTAGCCGCGAATGGCGGTCGAGCCGCCGAGGCCAGTGACGCAGCAGGCACCGGTGGCCGCAGCGAGGCGGCCGGCATCGGCGATGGGAAGGCCTCGTAGAACGCCCGCGAGAAGGCCAGCGTAGAAGCTGTCGCCGGCGCCGGTGGTGTCGACAACGTCGCCAGGCGCTTTCACCACGGCCACCTCGACGAACTCGCCCGGCTTCGGACTGAGCAGCGCGCCACGCACACCCAATTTGATACCGACGCAACCTTGAGTCCCAGCCTCGCGAAACACCTGGATCATCGCCCGCGGATCGCTCTTGCCGGTTTGGCGGGCCGCTTCGCCTTCGTTGGGGACAAAGAAATCAAGATGGGGCAGGATTTTGGCGAGCGGGTCCATCGTGCCACCGTCGCCGGCCGAGTCCATCGCGGTGAGACAACCGGTCTTGCGGATCGCGGCCAGCACTTCGGGCAAATCGGACTGCAATTGCGTCATCAGCGGGTAGTAACCCAACAGCATCGCCCGACTATTAGCAAACAAGTCAAGCTTCGAGAGCATCGCCTGTTTGTCTAACAAGCGGGGAGCACCGACGCAGTGGACGAACGTTCGCTCGCCGCTGGGGTCGATCAGCACGGCGGTGGTGCTCGTGGCGCCGGTTTCGTGTGTGACGAGAGCCGAGGTATCGATTCCCTCGGCGGCATAACGATGCCGAATCACTTCGGCCCACTCATCGTTGCCGACGTAGGTGAACGCGGCCACGCGCATGCCTAACCGGGCCAGCGCGATGCCCGAGTTCGACACGATGCCGCCGGTCGTCAGCAGCAGCGGTTCGCTTTCGATCAATCGGCCCGCGCCGATCGGCTCGGAGAGCGGCACTGGGCGCGCGAGCACATCAACAACGCAGGAGCCAACGACGATGCAATCGAAAGATCTGTCCATGCCACTCGGTTAATGCTACTTAGAACGAAGGAGTGGCGCGGCAAGCCAGGCCAATCGTAATGCTGTCAAAAAGGCGCCCACGCCAACCATTCCATACATGACCCGCCACACCACGACTTGGCCAAACTCGAATTCAAACGTCGCCAAAAAACCGAACGCGCAAAAACCAGCTACCGCGAGTAGCAGGGTGGCAAGCAACACGCGCACGGCGTTTTTCGGCATGGTTTAACTCTGCGTCCGCTTACTTCTTCGCTAGTTCCTTCTCGATGGCCTCGACCACTTCCGGCTTATCGGGCGACGTCTTGTGATTAAAACGGGCGACGACCTTGCCGTCGCGGCTAATGAGAAACTTCTCGAAGTTCCAGGGGATCTTGCCAGCGAACTTCGGGTCAGATTCTTTTGATGTCAGGTCTTTGTAGAGCGGAGCAGCGTTGTCGCCGTTGACATCGACCTTGGCCATCAGATCGAATTTCACACCGTAAGTTGCCTCGCAGAATTGGGCAATCTCCTGAGCCGTGCCCGGTTCCTGACCGCCGAATTGGTTGCACGGCACGCCGACAATCGCCAAGCCTTCCTTTGCGTACTTTTCGTGAAGCGCTTCGAGCGGCTTGTACTGTTTCGTGTTGCCACACTTGCTGGCGACGTTCACCAGCAGCACCACCTTGTCTTTGTATTTCTTCGCGAGGTTTACTTTTTTACCATCCAGCGTTTCCATCTCGTGGTCGAGGATCGAGGCCTTGGCTTCTTGATCCGATTTCGACGCGGCTGCGCCGGCGGCCGAGGCTGTTTTAGCCATAATGAGCACTCCCGTCAGAATGAGTGTGGTTGTCAGCAGAATTCTCATCGCATACTCCACGAGTTGAAATGACGCGGGTTGGAACTTCACCGATTATAAGGCGGCGGGCGTGGCGGCGGAATCCACCCACGCCATCAAAGTAGCACCGACTTTAGAACAACTTACCAAATTGCGTTCCACAATAAATCAAAGAGCAAACGCAGTTTAGCGTCGGCCGCCAGGCCGAATCTCCCACCAACACGGCCTCCTGCGAGAACGAATAAAGTAACTTGCTCTAGTTCGTACTTCACATCGAGTCACCGACTAAAGTCCGTGCTACAACTACGCGTTCATCATGTAAACCCCGCGGCGGCTCCGCTCGGCACGGCGGGCTTCGTCGATCACGTCGCCCACGTGGCGCGGGTCTTCAATGCCATGCAGCGTGACAATGCCACGGTTGGGCGTATCGGGATCGGGCGAACGCTCGCGGGAGGTCTCATCGCTCGTATGAAGCACGACCGTTCCAATAGCCAGCATCCGATCGATGAGCCCCTGTCGGACGGTGATGTCATCGATATCAACAAGCAGGATGCGATCATCCGTCTTGCTCAGAATGCCACGCTGGATGACCAACCGATGAGTGGTCAATCGATAATGTACCGATAGCCGCTGATACAGGAGTGACAACACGAGATAGCCAAAGGCAGCCGCTGCTCCAATAGCGACGGCAGTCCAACCGGCTGGTCCCACGAACGACGCGACGATCATGCCGACGATCATCAGCAATCCCACGCTGACGAATGAAGTGGCCATCGCCTTTGGCGAAAAAGTGCCAGTCCACAGCTCTTCCTCGGGCGCTTCGGCGCCGCGACCATTGGCAGGTCGCAAGCGAACCGACTTGGCCGGCCGGCTGTCGTCGTTCGACCTGCCTACGCGACCAAGCTGAGCGCCGCATTGCGGGCAGAACGCTGCTTTCTCCGGCGCATCAGCGCCGCATTGATCGCAAAACATGATCGCTGGCTCCTCGTGGGTGGGCTCGGCCGGATCGCATTATACGGGTATTCGCCGGGCAAGCGAAACAATTGCCGATGGCGCGCCAAGCCGCAAGTGCCTGGACATATTATTGAAAACCGCGTGGCGATTGGCCCCATTGCTTTCTGGCCGATAGCTGACAGCCGATAGCCAACAGCTTCACCGGGCTCAATTACCACCGCTTTCAATAGATCTATACCAATACCTCGTCTGGATCGGCAGGTTGCAGGTGTTCGAGTGATCCTAG
>CAZGMU010000261.1:0-3469 GCA_964526975.1 uncultured Planctomycetaceae bacterium | reverse complement strand
CCGTTAGCAATGTCATGACACCGCCGAAAATCACCGACGCCTCCAGTCCCAACCAACTGGCCATGACGCCCGACTCGAACTCGCCTAGCTCGTTGCTCGAGCCGATGAAAATCACGCTCACCGCCGTGACGCGGCCACGCATCGAGTCGGGCGTCATGAGTTGGAGTACTGTTTGGCGAATCACCACGCTGATATTGTCGGCCACCCCCAGCACGAACAGAGCCAACAGCGCCACGCCAAAGTGCTTGGTCATTCCGAATGCGATCGTTGCGACTCCGAACGTCAGCACGGTGAGCAGGATCGCCCGGCCGCCGCGCTGGATCGGTCGTCGCATCGCCAGAACAACCCCCATCATAATCGATCCGACGGCAGGCATGGCCCGCATCCAACCAAGTCCTTCTGCCCCAACATGAAACACATGCGTGGCGAAGATCGGCAGCATCGCGACCACGCCGCCGAACAACACGGCCACCATGTCGAGCGTCATCGTGGAAAGAATGATCGGCTGGCGACGCAGAAAGCGGATGCCTTGGATGAGCGCGCGCCATGAATGAGGCTCGATCACTCGCTCCTGAGGTCGCGGCTTGACGAACAGCATGCACATCGCCAGCACCATGCTCGAGGCCGCGTCGAGCAAGAATACGATGACGGGACTCCACCAGGCCAGCAGGAATCCGCCGGCGAGCGGCCCGATCGTCGAGGCCAGTTGATAGCTGTTGCTGCGCCAAGTCGCGGCGTTGGAAAAAATCCTCGCCGGCACCAGCCCAGCAACAATCGCCGACGAAGCAGGCCAGCCGAGCGCGCGAAATGTTCCCGTGCCGAATAGCAGGAGATAGATGAGTAGCATCGGCGCTTTGGTCCACGATGCCCAGGCCAACCCCACCGCGCAAGCCGCCAGGCCCAATTGGGCAATCATGATCAGCCAGCGCCGCGAGAAGCGATCGGCCGCCGCGCCAGCCGGCAACGCGAACATCAGCACCGGCAGCATGAGCGCCAGGCCAATGTAACCGAGGTAGAGGGCCAGCGCTCGCGAGTCGGCCTCGCGAAGCGTCACCTCCCACTGAACAGCCACGATGCGCATCTGGCTGCCGGCATTCGAGATCAAGCCGCCAATCAAGTAGATCAAAAACCCGCGATGCCGGAGCGAGGAGATCGGGTCTACGGCGTTTTTTTCCGACATGAGATAGCGGGCGGCGGGAGGGGCAAGCAGGTCGACGGCAGGCGTATCGAGATTATCCGAAATCCGCCCGGTTTGACCAGCGGAACAACGAATGGACGGGCAAAATGGGCCTATTCAAGTTCGGCCCAGGCCGAGATTGCGCCATCGGCGTCGATTTCCACATGGATCACGTTCGCCCGACAGCAGACCGGGCAATCCTCGACATATTCCTGCCCATCGCCTTGCGAAAGGTCGATCGGGATCACGACCTCTTCGCCGCAGGAGCCGCAAATGTAGCTAGCTTCGTCGTTCATGAGGTATTGCTGATCCACTTGCCGCGAACCAATGTCGCATGGGCCATGTCCACGCTGCATGGCTTCTTCCCGTCAAACCGAGTGTTCGTCTACCTCAGCCGCCGCAGCGACGCTGGCGAAAGTGCTCGCGCCGGAAGATATTCGGCCGGGCGACTTCGTGACGCCGCTGTTTACGATCTCGGAGCTGCCATCATATTGGTGGAACGGCGGATCGTGGAACCTGCCGCACGACCAGCCGGTCCGTATTCGTTTGACATATGAATGCGACGGAGTGCCGCTGCGTGTGAAGTCGATTTGCCTGCCGTTCGTGCTGGTGAAAACTCCGAGCGGCGATCAAAATACGTTTGATCTGCGCAAATACCAAGTAGCGCGACTTAACCAAGACTACGCGAAGCGAGCTTGGAAGGCCTGCAAAAAGAAGCTCGCGAAACCGCAGGCGGTGCAATAAGCCTGGGGGTGCCATGCTACATCGTTAACCTTTTCCAAACCAAACCATTCGCGGAAACTGGTTCCTCGGTTGGCTTGGACGAGAATAGTCTCACGCAGAGGCGCTGAGGCGCAAAATAAGAAATTGAACCACCAAGGCACGAAGATCACGAAGAAAGAAGGAGTATATCTTTGATGCAGCCACTTTGAAATTCTTCGTGTCCTTCGTGCCTTGGTGGTTCTATTCGTTTTTACTTTGCGCCTCAGCGCCTCTGCGTGAGATCCTTTAACGTTAACGGCGTAGTGTGGCACCCGGCGAAGTCGCCAGCTATATCCAGTGGTTATTACAGCGACGACCCCGCCGTGTCGAGGTTCCAAATCACTTCGCGTGGCAGCAGACTGTAGACGCCACGCGTGACGTACTGCTCGATCACCTCGTCGACCTGCTGGATTGGCGTCTTCGGCACGAGCACGATATCGGAGTCGTTCAGCCAGATGTCGTCGGCCGGCACGGGACGCTTGGCGTAAAGCGCGCCACGCAGGTCCAGCATCGTGGCCATCAGTCGCCAATCGGGGCCACGACGGAAGACAACAACTTGCCGCGTGTTGGCTCCAATTTTCCAGCTGCCGGCCAGAGTGAGGGCCTGCATCGCGGTCGTTGGCCCTTGGAGTTCGAATCGACCGGGTTGGTTCACTTCGCCTAGTACGTAGATGAATCGCTGCGCGCGCTTTACCAGCACAAGAGTGACCTGCACACCGGGAATGTCGGTATTGTAGCGAGCATCGATCTCTTGTTTGGCCTCGGCCAGCGTGAGACCTTGCACGAAAACGCTGCCGATCGCGGGTAACTGAATGTCACCGGCCGGTGTGACCGTCACTTGAATCTGCTGGCCGCCAATGGTGCTCGCGCGGCTATCGACTGTGTTGATCAAATCTTCGAGCCGTGTGTTGACCGTGATTGGCGTAACGGTAATCGACGGCGTATTGAAAAACTTTTTGTACAAATCCTCCAGCTCGCCGCGCAGCGAGGGGATGGTCCGCCGTGCCGCTTGCACCTGTCCTAACAGCGGCAGCGTAATCGTGCCGTCTGGCTGGACGACCAACTCACGCGAGATATTGTCGTCCGCCGGTTCTGCTTCCGTGACGCCCGGCGTGGCCGAGGTGGCGTGACCGGCGGTAAGCGATTCGACGCGAATTCGATCACCCACCTGCAATTCGTAAGGTCGCGAGGTTGCCTCGCGCGTCCGCCGATAATAAACCGCAATCACGTCGCCTTCGCGAGCACGATACTCGGGCACATGCGGCGTACGCGCATGACCGACGTATTCGCCCTGAGCGAACTCCTGCCAGGGGATCATGCCACGGGCATCCCAGCCAACCTCGCCGCAACCACGGCCAGCCGCGCTGTCGACGCCCCAGATCGGGTACGGCGCTGCGGGGCTCGTCGGCTGGCAGAACTGCGCCAGGGCCGCCGTCGAATGAAAGGCCATCGCAATCGCGATGCAGCCCATGCTCAATTGCAGGTAACGGCAGCGCGTCGTTCGTGGTCGATTCATCATGATTGGATTGC
>CAZGMU010000260.1:0-7240 GCA_964526975.1 uncultured Planctomycetaceae bacterium | reverse complement strand
GCCAAGAAACTGCTCCAGGAAATGGGCCGCGAGCCGACGACCGAAGAGACCGCGATCGAAGCGGGCGTCACGCTCGAAGAGACCGAACGCGTGCTGGACATCGGCCGCCATCCGATCAGCCTCGATCGTCCCATTGGCGAGGGTGATGACGGCTCCTTTGGCGAGTTCGTGCAAGACCAGGGCACCGAATCGCCCCACAAGCTGGCCAACAACGGCCTGTTGCGTGAGCGGATCGAAGAATTGCTCAAGACGCTGACCTTCCGCGAACGGGAGATCATCCGCCTCCGCTACGGCCTGGCCGATGGTTATTCCTACACGCTCGAAGAGGTCGGTCGCATCTTCAAGGTCACTCGCGAACGTGTCCGCCAGATCGAAGCCAAAGCCGTGGCTAAGCTGCAGAATCCGGTTCGGAGCAAGTACCTGGAGCCGTTCGTACCCGGCGTCAGCGCCGCCGCGGCGTAAAGTAGGTCTGGCGAGCCGAGCCAGACCTGCATGACGATAAAAATACCGAAAGGGTGCCGCTCGGCTCGCGGCACCTACCAGCTAGCCGCTGATCTTTGATCAGCGGTTTTTTTATGCATTTTTGCGCCAATACTGCCCGAGGCAGTTTCGCGGTATGATACGGTTATCCTATTCATCGCGAATTCAACCTGGGCGGCAATCCTTCATTCCGTCGCCCTCAACGAGGCTGCACATGAGTGTTACGGCTGCCGCATTGCGGGAGTTACATCGAATTCATCAACGACTTGCCGATTTGCGCGATCGCTTGGAGCGTGGGCCCAAGCAGGTTCGTGCCCGTGAAGCCGCTGTGGCGCAGCTCGAGGCCAGATTGACCGAGGCTCGCGATAAGGCCAAGCAAACCCAGATGTCGGTCGACCGCAAGCAGCTCGACTTGAAGGCGGGCGAGCAGAAGGTGCTCGACCTGCGGGTGAAGCTCAACCAGGCCAACAGCAATCGCGAGTACCAGGCATTTCTCGAACAGATCGCCGCGGCCGAGATGGCCGGCAGCGTTCTCTCGGACGAAATCCTGGAAGCGATGGAGCGAGTCGATCAGCTACACGTCGCGGTGAAGGAAGCCGAGGCCCAGCTTGCCGCCGGGAAGCAGGAGTTAGGAAAAAACAAACAAGCCATCGAAGCCGCCGCGGCCACGACCCGCGCCGATCTCGCCCAGCTCGAAATCGACCTTGTGACTGCCGAGCAAGCGCTACCGGCCGACGTGAAGGCCGACTACCAACGCGTCGTCCGCAGCAAAGGGGCCGATAGCCTCTCCTCGGTCGACGACGGTGTCTGCACCGGCTGTGGCCAGCAGATCACGCTCAATATGCAAAACGAGTTGAGTTTGTCGAAGCTTGTCTTCTGCAAATCGTGCGGCCGGTTGCTGTATCTGCCTGGTGACTGAGAGGCAGAGTGTAGCTGAATTCGCAAGAATTCGGATCTGTTGTAACGCGGCCGAATTCTTGCGAATTCGGCTACGTTGGAAAAGTTCTGCAAATCAGGCGAGCTGCCGGGTTTATCCCAGGCGGTCGTGCGATCAGCTTCGCCGCTTCTCTGCCAAAACTACGCTCTTTACATCCCCACCCATTCGACCGAGAATAGGTTTTTCGTTCGCAGGTCTCCAAATAAGGAGACCGCTTTTTTGCGCAATGATCGAAGCCTGCGACATAGCTCACAATTTCGGCTTTCGACTCTAGACCCTTAGCTCCCGATCATCCAGCCATGTCTGAACGCGTTCCCATGACCCGTGCCGGGTACAACAAGATCAAGGCCGAGCTCGACGAGCTCGAAAACGAGAAGATGCCGGAGATTGCCCAGCGCATCGCCGCCGCTCGCGCCGAAGGCGACCTTAGCGAAAATGCCGAGTATCACGGCGCCCGCGAGTCGCAGGGGCTGCTGCAGGCCAAGATCAACGTGCTCAAAGACAAGCTGGCTCGGGCCTCGATCATGGACGCTTCCAAGATCGACAAGAGCCAGGTCTCGTTCGGCTCGACGATCGTGGTGAAAGATCTCGACTTCGGCGACACCGAGGAATTCACGCTCGTCGGCGCTGGCGAGGAAGATTACGACACGGGCAAAATCAACATCGCGAGCCCGCTGGCGCAAGGCTTTGTGGGTAAAAAGGTTGGCGACCGCGTGGAGGTGGAAGTCCCCGCGGGCACCAATAAGTTTGAGATCCTCGAGATTCGTTTCGAAGATGATTGATCTGTAGGTCAGGCTGTGCCTGACAAATGCGCTAAACCATGCCAGGCACAGCCTGACCTACGCATTCCTCACTGGCATTCACGCCGCGTCGCTGTGGCCGTTGCCATTGCGTGATCTGACAGGCCGCTTCTTGCGTCGGCGTACGTCGATACCTGGGCCTTCCGCGTGTCGGGCCTTGGCCGGTTCTTCCGGCACCGGAGGGACGGGATACAGCGAATGCGGTACCGTCGGCACCACGACGACCGGCGCCCGGCGGAGATCGAGCATGTCGCTGATCTCGGCACCTACGGCCGCGAGCCGTTCGGCCGCGTCTTTACGCTGCGTAAAGAGCAGCACCTGGTGTCCTTGGCGGCAGAAGCTTTCGAGCACCGTGGCCAGGGCCGCGGTTGCCCGGGTGTCGAGCCGCGTGAACGGGTCATCCAACACCAGCGGCAGCCACACGCCATGCCGGCTCGCCGCCGTCAGCAGCGCCAGGCAAAGGCTCAAATAAACCTGATCGCGATGTGCGGCCGACAACAGGTCGAGCGAAACCGTCTCGCCGCGTTGATCCACCACTGCCGCCGTTCGGCCCCGATCGAGCAGCACCAACCGGCGAATTTCGCCGTTCGTCAGTTGAGCGAGAAAATCCGAGGCCCATAGCACACACTCTTCCGTCAGCGACTCTTCGCCGTACGCAATGCTGCCGAGGCCGGCTTCTTCCAGCTTCTTCTGCACTTGGGCCAGCTCGCGTTGCACATGCTCGATCGATCGGGCCGAGAGCAGGGCTGAGCGCTCGCGCTCCACGGCATCGCGTTCGCCGCGCACCACCTTGAGCCGCTTGGCGATCGTGTTCAGCTCGGCCGCCAAGCGGAACCGGTCTTGCTCCAGTTCCAAGCGTCGGCTTTCAAGCTGCTCGGCATCGGCCGCGCTGAAGACTGTCGTCACGCCCGCTTCGTTTTGCCGGGCCAGAGCCGTGCCGCGCAGGTGATCCTGGCTACGGCTGAGCAAGTGCTCCAGGTGGCGTCGCATTTCGTTTTGAGCCCGCGTCAGGTGGTCGACCTCAAGCGTCAGCTCCGCCGCGTTGGCTACCTTGAGCTGTTCGGCCACCGACTTCTCCAGCACGGCCAGTTGCCGCTCGATGGTTTCCGAGATTGGCCGCAACCGTGGGTGGGCATCGTGGCAAACGCAGGTCTTCGAGGCACTGGCGCGAGCGAGGCGTGCCACTTCGCCGCTGAGATCGGCGGCCAGTTGCCGCGAAATCGCCAGCCATGTTTGCTGCTCGACCAGCACCGCCGTCGCGTTGAGCCGCGTCGTCTGGGACTGGGCCAATTGCGCCCGCAGGGCCGATTCCCGCTCGTTCAACTCGGCCAGAATCTGCCGGCAACGAGCGATTTGCGTCTCCAGTTCCTTGGCCGATTCGGTGTCCGGTCCGTCGTTCGTGTGCCAGCGCAATTCGACGTTCAGTTCCAGCCGGCGGTAACGCAACCGGGCGTCGGTTTCGGCCAGTGAATGCTCGACGGCCTTGAGCCGCTGCTCGGCCGCGTTGCAACGTTGCTGCTCATCGCGTACTAGTCGATCCAATTCGCGCCAGCGATCTTCCAGATCGCGGCTTGTGCGGCGGTCGGCGGCAATTCGTGTTTCGAGTTCCTGGGCCAACAGATCGCGCCGGGCCGTGAGCTCGGAAATCCGCCGCGTGACGTGTCCACCATGTTCGCCTGCGATCGCTTGAAAACCGCTGGCAAATGAGTGCGACAGCAACTGCGACACATCCGGTGTCTCGCGGAAGCTCACCGCACACAGCGGCGCCAAAATGCTCGGCGTGAGTCCGCCCACCATCCGGCGAACTGTATGTTGGTCGACGGGAGAGCCATCCACGGCCGACACCGTCAGCCGGGTCTGGCCATAGCTATCGGCTGCGCGGCGGACGCGGTATCGGTTGCCGCGATCTTCTACGATCAATTCGCCGTCGGTAAGCATGTGTCCCGGCGCGCTCGTCGGCACTTTGCCGAACAAAGCATGTCCAGCTAACTCGGCGACGTTGGTTTTGCCGCTATGTGGCGGCCCGTAGATAGCCGTGAGCGGGCCCCGAATGGCTTGCAACGTTACGGTGTAATGACGGCCATCATCATGTGCGGTAATCGCGGCGATACGCATGGTCTTGGCATCCTTGCTTCTGCGGAGAATTGCGGGCCTCTATCCAGAACGTCGGGGAAGATAGCCGCTCTTCCCAGACCCAACAATGCCAAGCTAGCGGTTGCCAGCGTCGATAGCAGTGCCGCCACTTACTTCTTGCCGAATCGCTTGCGCCACGCGCTCGTTGTACGGACCTGATCGCCCGTTTCCGCATGCGAAATAAACATGGCTGCAATGTCATGTCGCTCTGCTATCTCGCTCCCGCGTTCGGGGCCAAGCACGGTGAGAGGCGTGTCCCAACCGTCGGCTTCGATGCACGTATCCGCCGCCACGGTTGCTGACGCCAGCGTATGCTCGACCGGCCGACCGGTCGCCGGATCGATGATGTGAGAGTATCGCTTTCCGTCATACTCGAAGAAATGGCGGTTGCCGCCGGCGGTAGCCATCGCCGCATCGACAAGCGGCACCGCGGCTTCCATTTCGCGCCGCTCCGCCAGTGGTTTTTCAATCGCCACTCGCCATGGAGTTCCGCCTGGACGCGTCCCGGCCGCGCGCAGCTCGCCTCCAAGTTCGACAAGAAAGTTTTTCACTCCGTGGTCGCGCATGATGTTTGTTAGTCGATCGATCGTGTATCCCGAGGCGATCGACGATAAATCCACCTCGAGCCCCTCGACTTGCTTTCGCAGTGCGGGCGGATTCATCCGCACATCGAGCTTTTTGTACCCGACATGCTCGCGTGCGGCTTGAATTTCGGCGTCCGTCGGTATCCTAAAGCCCTGTTTTTCCAAGACAGGTTTGCGAGGCGGCGTCTTACTCCCTCTCCCTTTGGGAGAGGGCTGGGGTGAGGGCACCTTGTCACCCTTCGGCCCAAATCTCCCGCCGGCGCGCGATTGAATCGGCTGATCTCCGAGTCGGGCCGGTACGTCGACATCTGGCGATCGATCTCGGCCAACTTTTCTTCAATCGCAGTTTGCAACGCGGCTGCATCGAATGTCGAGTTCGGTGGCACGAACTTCACATGCCATGTCGTCCCTTGTGCCACACCCTGCAGCATCATGGACTCGTCGCTTGCGAACAGCGATCGAGCTGTGAAAACCAGCAATAAAAATAGTCCAAATCGCATCGTCGGTTGACCATCTGCGCCGCCGGGCGCTATACTCGACCGTCTTAAGACGGCAAATTCAAGGGAAGTTTCACGCAGAGGCACATGCGTCCCCTGCGCCTCTGCGTGAAACTTCTTCCTTTTACATCAATTCACTTTACTCACGCCGCGATCTCAAGAGTACCCGAATGAAGATCCACGAATACCAAGGCAAACAGCTTCTTCGCGACGCCGGCGTCGCTGTGCCGCAGGGCATTATGGCCACTACTGCCGATGAAGCCGCTGCCGCATTCAAGCAACTGGGCGGCCCGCTGGCCGTCGTCAAAGCCCAAATCCACGCCGGCGGCCGCGGCAAAGGCACGATCAAAGACAATCCGAAGCAACACGGCGTTCAACTCGTGAAGTCTGCCGAAGACGCTGCCGCGGTGGCAAAGAACCTGCTTGATCATAAGCTTGTCACCATCCAAACCGGTTCAGAGGGCCAAACGGTTCGCCGCGTACTTGTCGAGGCTGGTTGCGACATTGCTCGCGAGTTGTACCTTGGCATCGTCATCGATCGTGCTGCGGGGCTCCCGGTCCTTATGGCCTCGAGCGAAGGGGGCATGAACATCGAAGAAGTCGCTGAGAAGACTCCCGAATTGATTTTCAAGGAGTCCTTCTGCCCCGACGCTGGCTTGCAGTCTTATCAGGTGCGCAAGCTAGCCGCCAAGCTTGGCCTCACTGGCCCGAGCGTTCGCTCGGCCGACAAATTCATGAAGGCCCTGTGTAAGCTGTTCGTCTCGCTTGATTGCAGCCTCGTCGAGATCAACCCGCTCGTCGTCACGAAGGCAGGCGACTTGCTGGCGCTCGATGCCAAAATCAGCTTCGACGACAACGCCCTGTTCCGCCACTCGGAGCTGGCCGAGCTACGCGACACGGCCGAAGAAGACCCGAATGAACTCCGGGCCGGCAAGGCAGGCCTTAGCTACGTGCAACTCGAAGGCAACATCGGCTGCCTGGTGAACGGCGCTGGCCTCGCGATGGCCACGATGGACCTGGTCAAACTGCACGGCGGCGAGCCAGCCAACTTCCTTGACGTCGGCGGCGGTGCTAATACCGAGCAAGTCACCGAAGCCTTCCGCATTCTGCTGAGCGACAAGAACGTGAAGGCGGTGCTGGTCAACATCTTCGGCGGCATCATGCGTTGCACTACGATCGCCAACGCCGTGGTCGAAGCGTACAAACAAGTCGGCTTCAACGTCCCGCTCGTCGTCCGCCTCGAAGGGACTGAAGTGGAGCAGGGGAGAAAGATCCTGGCCGAGAGCGGCGTCGATATTATTGCGGCAAAGGACCTGACAGACGCCGCGAATAAAGTCGTCGCTGCGACGAAATAGTCCTGTATTACGTTCACCGTATCGCTTGCGGTTTAGCGCAACAGCATTCAATCAAAATCATTCACCACAGAGACACAGAGGGCACAGAGAAGAAGTTTATCCGCAGATGAACGCAGATTGACGCAGATAATAATCAAAGCAAAAGCGCGATCACCTTTGCTTGTATTCGCGTTTATCTGTGTTCATCTGCGGTTCGAAAAATGTCTTCTCTGTGAACTCCGTGTCTCCGTGGTTAATTCCTCCCGGATTAAACGATGAGCATATTAATTAACAAAGATACCCGCGTCGTCTGCCAAGGCATCACTGGTAAAGTCGGCGAGTTTCACTCCAAGAATTGTCTTGAGTATGGCACGAAGCTCGTTGCCGGCGTGACGCCAGGGAAGGGCGGGCAAAGCGTGTTGGGCGTACCGATCTTCGACACGGTGTTCGAAGCCGTTGAAAAAGAAGGCGTCGA
>CAZGMU010000259.1:0-7281 GCA_964526975.1 uncultured Planctomycetaceae bacterium | reverse complement strand
ATCTCCCACCGAGTCAAAGATTCGCTCTTGGCGTCTGGTCACAATGTGATGGATGCGGTCGTGCATATCGAGCCAGACAAAGCGGAGGAGGCCGCATCGTGATCTCCGCGAAACTTATGCTGTCGTCCCGGGATATTCCAATCCAAAGCTATGTCATTCAACGGGTTAAGTCGTGCGCCGCCAGGGGGGCCGCACTGACAGCATGGGCAACCCGGGCGGTAATATTGGCAGGTTCCTTCAACTGGATGCTTGGAGCCTGCCGAGACAATGGATGACCGTTTAATGAGCTGAACCACTCGGTATAAAACCGTGTCCGAAATAAATTATGGGATTTCCAGCACTTATTCAGCGGCCATCTGGGTGCTTGTGTACGTGTCCGGCCTAGCGCCGGACGTCCCGCCTGCTCGCGCCCGCTTTGTGGGCTGCCCTTGATTCATCTCGCACTTCGATTTCGTTTCTGTATTGCGTTGGATTTCCGCAAGCGGTCTACTGCGTACGGTTCGTGGGATTGCCTGCGGGGAGTAACTGAACATGTCCACTGACTTTCGTCTTAAAGACCAACTTCCGAAAATCACCGAGCGAATCGTCCAGACATACGACGAGGTGGGCCGGATCAACCACCTGGGCCATTGCCCGCTACCGAGCTACGAAGAAATCATCGCCGCGACAAGCGATTTGAAGGAGATCTTGTTCCCCGGCTATCGGCGGCGCGAGCGGTTGCACCGCGGCAATGTCGCCTACTATGTCGGCGATCTGGTCGATCAGTTGCACGATCGTTTGACCCAACAGATTAGCCGCGCGCTGCGGCACGAGGCGGGAGCGACCGAGGATTGCGGTTGCGATCAAGATTTCGAAGCGCTTGGCCAGGCGAAGACGATGTTGTTTCTCGACCGGCTGCCCGAGATACGCAAGGTCCTGGCGACCGACGTGCAAGCCGCCTACGATGGCGACCCGGCGTGCAAGTCGCTCGACGAAGTGATTTTCTGCTACCCGGGCCTTGAGGCCATCACGGTCTATCGACTCGCGCATGTGCTGTACGAGCTCAATATACCTTTTATTCCTCGCATGATGAGCGAGTGGGCGCATAGCCGGACCGGCATCGATATTCATCCCGGCGCGAAGATCGGCGAGTATTTTTTCATCGATCACGGTACCGGCGTCGTGATCGGCGAGACGACCGATATCGGTCAGCATGTGAAGCTCTACCAAGGCGTCACGCTCGGCGCGCTTAGCTTCGCGACCGATGGGGACGGCAACCTCATTCGTGGCAGCAAGCGGCATCCCACGCTGGAAGACCGCGTCGTGGTCTATGCCAATGCCACGATTCTCGGCGGTAAAACCGTGGTGGGCCATGACTCCGTGGTCGGGTCGAGCGTCTGGCTGACGCAAGGCGTGGCGCCGTTCACGACCGTGATGCTCGAGAAGCCGAAACTCAAAATGCGCAGCGACATGGACATGGCCATCGGGCCGAAGGCGAACTTTCAGATCTAGTTTGAAGTTTCCAAGAATTATGGGCGGCACGCCCTGAGTCTTCAAATGTAAGTGGTTCGCACCACGTGAGATTGAGTTACCACGCCCTTTCCAAAGCGTCAGGGCGTGCCACCCTACGCCGCTAACCTTAAAAGGTCTCGCGCGGAGGCGCAGGGGAGAAGAGGGAGAATGAATGGAACCACCAAGGCACAAAGGGCACGAAGAATTCTGAAAGTGGCTGAAAAAAAGACCTGCACATTCCTCTTCCTTCTTCGTGATCTTCGTGCCTTGGTGGTTCAATTCCTTATCTGCGCCTTAGCGCCTCTGCGTGAGCTTCTTTTGAAAAGGGTGAACGGCGTAGCATGGCGCCCAATGCCCTGTCTTCATTTCCGGCCTGATAGCTCGTTTATTCGCAGAGATCCGAGGTCTTTCGGCTTCAGTTACGCTTGAGTCTGCCCTATAGTGGCACGCATGACGGGCCTCTTTGCCGACCGATTGTTTCGGATCACCTTCGCGGTTGCTGGTTTCTATAACCTTGCATTTGGCTTGTGGGCCGCTGTTTGGCCCTTCGCGTTTTTCCATCTCTTCGAGATTCCACCGCCGCGTTACCCGGGTATCTGGGCTTGTTTGGGGATGGTGGTCGGCGTGTACGGGCTGTTGTACTGGTGTGCGGCCTGGAAGCTCGACGCGGCCTGGCCGATCATTGCCGTTGGCCTATTGGGCAAGGTGCTTGGGCCAATCGGCATGGCTATGTCGTTCAGCGACGACTGGCCACGCCGGCTCGGCATGTTATGCGTTTACAACGACCTTATTTGGTGGCTGCCGTTCGGGTTGTTTTTGATTCGTGGAACGACCGTGGGTATATGGCTGGTGTTGTTAGCGCCATGGGCGTGCGTGATTATTCACGCCGCGGCGCTCATCCTGCTTCCTGCCATGCTGCTACCCGGGACACTTGCCGAGCCGGACCGAGCAGCACGCGCTGCTTACATCGCGGGCCATGATATTGCTTGGACAATCGGCTGGTCGGTCTGGATGCTCGCTGCCGCTAGCCTCGTCGGCTTCTACGCATGGTGGGGCAGCCGTCTTACCGTGGGGCAGACATTCTTGTCTGCCACTAGCACCAGGGCCATTGCCTTGCTCGCCGTGGTAATCGCCGCGATGGGGATGGTCTGCGATTTCAGCGGCGAGGGTTCGTTGATCCTGCTACTCGCTGGTCGAGTTACGCACTCGGTCGAGGCCGCGTTCAACATCGAGCGAGCATTTACACTCCTCAGCGCCGGCGCGGCCAACGGCTTATACACAATCGGCGGTATCCTATTGACGCTCGTCACGCCCGGTTTGCCTCGTTGGATACGCGTTTTGATGTGGATTACATGGGGGGCCGGTATTGGCATGACGCTGGCAGCAATCTTGAACTCCATTCCTGGAATGATCGTGACCACGGCCGTGCTGTTTCCGTTGTTCCTCGTATGGGTCGCGTGGATGGGCGCTCGCTGGAGGGGACCGTGAGACGCGTCATCGTGCTTGGCGGACTGGGCTTCTTCGGCCGCGCGGCAGTGGGCGAGTTACGGAGGCTGGGCGTTCATGTGCAGGCCGCGTCACGCGGCCCGGGCGGAGATGTACGGATCGATGCGAACAATGCAGACTCGATTCGGGCCGCGGTGCGGCCTGGAAATATCGTGCTGGACGCCGCGGGACCGTTTCATTCCCGGACGCCCGCGCTCATCGAGGCCGCAATCGACGTCGGCTTCGATATCGTCGATCTGAACGATGGTCTGTGGTATGCCGAAATGGTTCTCGCCCATGAGCGGCAAATCGCCGAAGCCGGTATCCGCGTGCTTAGCTCGGCCAGCACGGTTTCCGCCTTCTCGGCCGCCGTTTTGCAAATGGCCGGCCAGGAGTCGCCGCGGCGGTTTACGTCGTTCTTGGCCCCCGCAACTCGCCATACAGCCAACTCCGGCACGGCCCAGTCGCTCTTGCGCACCGTGGGCCGACCAACGCGAATTTTGCGGGAAGGTGAGCCGTGGTGGGTACTCGGATGGTGTGAGAAGCGGACTTTCCAGTTTGCACCTTCGCAAAAACTGGGGCCGATTCAGGGACATATCTATGAAAGCGCCGATGCAATCTGGCTGCCGCGTGTTCAGCCGTCTTTAAAAGACATTGCCATGTATGTCGATGCGAACGTGGTCGGCGCGAACCTGGTTCTCTCGCTGGCCGCTCGCTCCAGCGCGTTATGCAACTTCTTGCAGCGAACCGTGGGGCTGGGTGCATCGCTTGCTCGCCGGTTTGGCTCCCCAGTGGGCGGCGTTGCCTACGAAGTCGAAGGAGAGGACGGCCGCACTAGTCGTTTCGCTCTCTTTGCGGATGAGAAGAGTTACCTGGTAGCCATTGCCCCAGCCGTGCTTGCCGTCCGAAAAATGGCGAATGATCAACTGACAAAGCGGGGCCTCATCCTGCCAGGCCAGTATGTCGAGCCGGCAGAGATACTCGACTTTCTGAAAACCGCTGGAGTGAAGTTTGCTATCTAGCCGGACCGCCACGCGGTCCAGATCCCGAGGCATGACACGCAAACGTCATCACCGGACTTGCAACGGATGAACCGCCCGCATCGAGGCCCCCGCCTTTCGTTTCTGTTTTAGCTGCGAGGCTAGCCTTCGTCGCGCGAACCAGCCCAGGCTGGTCCGCTCGACATGCACTTCCTCCAATTCGGGCAGCCATTGCACGATGGGCAGCGCTTCCGCAGTGATGAGTGTATTGTTGAGATTCAGCTCTTGTAAGCGGCGGAACACGCTCAGTTGGCGGACCGAGTTATCGGTGATCGCGCAGCCAGCCAGATCCAGCCGGCGCAATTCCAACAGCGATTCGCGCTGCCCGACAAGGTACTCGATAAACTCTTCGCCGCGCGCGGAATCGTGGAGCGTGATGCTGGTGATCGCCTCGGTCAGCTCGGCAAAGTCGCCGAACGATTTTTGCAACCAGTCGAGCGAGGTCGTTTCGACTTTCGCGCCGAATTCCTTGATACCCTCGATCGTCTGCCGGACGGCGAGGTACTCTTCCATCCGCTTGGCAATCCAACCGCGCCGGTCGCCGCGGAACTTGACATATTCCTTCGCCTGCATGTAGGCGGTCTGCACTTCGTAAAACGGCTTCGGGTCGCCTCCCAGGTCGGGCCGGATTTCCTTGACGCGGGCCAGGTAGGCTTTCTCGATGTCCTCGGGCATGTAGGGCGGCAACAGGCCGAGCACGGCCATGAACCCCGGGCGTTCGACTTCGGAATTTGACCGGGCGGAGTCTGTAGACATAGAGAGCCTGCCGTTTGTGGGCGAAGAAATTGGGCAGTCTCCATCTTAGCAACAAAAACGGCGCCAGTTGAGCGCGTCTGCAAGAGGCAAAATTACCGGAGATCGGCCGGCGTATCGATATCGCGAACAACTCTCGGATCATCCACCAGCACACGGTAGCATAGCTCAGGATGATCAAGCCAGAATTGCCCTAGCCCCTCTGGGCACTCGGCCTCTCGGAGCATCGTGCAAACGCACGAGGGAATCAAAACCGGATGCCCCCCACGCCCCGCATATTGCGGAATAATCGCTCGGGCTGGTTGCTTCAGCGACCAGCCTTCCAACGCATCCAAAGTGGAAGCCGCGACTTCAGGATGATCCCCCGGCTGCAACACGACGCTCGCATTCGAGTCGATCCGAAAAGCCGCTCGCAGCCCGGTCCGAATCGATTCGTACATCGGGGCATCGGCACTACTATCAGCTCGATGAAACGACCGCTCGCCCAGCGCAGCCACAACAGTGTCCGCCATATGCCCGACCACAACCACCATTTCGTCGCAGATCGGTTGAATCGCATCGAACGACGCCGCGACCAGCGGTTTCGAGTCGCCCAGGCCTGGCCATGGCGTAAGTTGTTTCTTGCCGCCCATCCGCCCGCCCCGGCCAGCGGCAAGAATCACGCCGATGCGGCGGTTACGACTTGCGGCGCACATGGGGCTTCGTAATCGCCAGGGCTGCTGGCGAGTCGCGCATTGGAAGTTGATTGCGAACAATACCGTCGTATTTGTAGAGCGCGCCCGCAATGCACGGCGCTGTTGGCACGAGCCCGATCTCGCCCACGCCGCGCGCCCCATGCGGGCACTCGGGGTCGCCTTCCTCGACGAAGACCAGCTCCATCTCGGGCATCTGGTGCGAGCGAAGCACGCCGCAATCGTTCATCTTCTTCGCCAGGATCACGCCATTCTGGGCCTGGAAATCTTCAGTGAGGGCGTAACCGATCCCCATGTGGAGCGAGCCATACATCTGGCCCTTGAGTTGCGTGGGATTCAGCACACGGCCCACATCATGCGCCGCGATCATTTTTACGAGCTTGCCGTCGTCATCCAGAATCGCTAGTTGCGTGGCGAATCCGTAGCTGATGTGTGTCTTGGGACCGCCCGGCTTGTCCAGGTCGTAGCCCAACTTCGACGTGTACGTGCAACTCCATTCACCGATAAACGCTCGGCCGACAAGATCCTTTAGCGTCTTGCCTTTGGCCAGTTCCGCTTTGAGTTGCTTTCCGGCTTCCGCGATCGAATTGCCGGCCAGCACCGTCGCCCGGCTGGCCGTGGTTTGGCCGCAATCGAGCAGGAACTTCGTATCGGTCGAAATTTTCTTGAAAACCGACGCTGGCAGCCCCGTCGCCTCCACCGCGAATTGGATGCAGAGCGTAAACAACCCCTGGCCCATCTCGGTGAAACCGGTGTGGATATGAATCGTCTCCGCGTCGATCACATGCAGCGCCGATTTGCCCAGATCGGGCATCCCGTTGCCGATGCCGCAGTTCTTGATCCCACAGGCGATGCCCGCATACTTCGCGCTCTTAAACGCGTCTTTGACGGCTTCAAGCGTCTTCCGCAAACCAAACGGCTTATCAAGCACCTGGCCGGTCGCGAACGTTTCGCCTGGTTCCAGGATATTGCGATCGCGCATGTCGTACGCATCGATGCCGACCTTCTCGGCCAGCCGATCGAGCAGGTTCTCAATCGCAAACGCCGCCTGGTTCGCCCCAAAGCCGCGCATCGCGCCGCAGGGCGGATTGTTCGTATAAACGGCCAGCGACTCCATATCGATCGCCGGCACGCGGTATGGCCCCGTGCAATGGCCACCGGCACGCTCCAGCACCTTCGCGCCCACAGAAGCATACGCTCCCTTGTCGCCGATGATCCGCGCTTGAACCGCCGTGATATGCCCCTCGGCATCGCAGCCGATCTTGTACGTAAGCTCGATCGGGTGCCGCTTCGGATGAATTCGGAAGCTCTCGGGCCGCGTCAGCGTGACCTTCACCGGCCGCCCCATCAGCCATGCCATGAGCGCCGTCTGCCCCTGGATCGACATATCCTCCTTGCCGCCAAACGCGCCGCCGTTCGAGACAAGCTCTGTCTGCACACGGCTCCGATCGATCCCCAATACGCTCGCGCATTGCCGCTGATCATCAAACACGCCTTGCCCTTGCGTGTAGATGAAGATGGAATCGATTTCGGCTTGCGGATTTCGGCTTGCGGATTTTCCATTGCTCCCTTCAATCCGCAATCGCGGTATCGCAATACACGATTCCGGCTCTAGAAACATATGCTCGATCCGCTGCGTCTTGTACGAGTCCTCGATGATGTGGGCCGATTTGCGAAACGCTTCCTCGACGTCGCCCCGCTTAAGCTTCGACTTGCTGAGCAGATTGGTGCCTCGCTGGGGGTGAACCAGCGGCGCGCCCGGTTCGAGCGCCTCTTGTGGCGACGTCACCGGCTTCAGCACTTCGTATTCGATGTCGATC
>CAZGMU010000258.1:5668-7287 GCA_964526975.1 uncultured Planctomycetaceae bacterium | reverse complement strand
TCCGCTGATAATACCCCATGTACTGTACCTTACGCTCCAAAGCCATGATGACCGCTGCCGCGAAATTAACTCCCTCGAAGCTCTGGGCACTACCGAGCCCCCCAGGGCTAAAAACGTTGATTTCCATGAGCTTGTCGCCCACGATATCGAGGCCTACCAGGAACATGCCGTCCGCCACCAGTTTGGGCCTTACGATCTCCACGATCCGCAGGGCCCGTTCCTCGACCTCGGCCTGGGCCTTGCGGCCGCCTGCATGGATATTGCTGCGTATATCGTCCCCCGACCGGAGCCGCCGGAAGGCCGCATATTTGCCCTTATACTTCAGGGGCGCTCCATTCATTACAAACAGACGCATATCCCCCTCGGCGGCATCTGGCAGATATTCCTGGGCGATGACATATCCGTCGCGGTTCACGGCCTCGATCATTTGGTTCAGGTTGCCCAGGTCGTTTTTGCGAACCAGAAACACGCCCTGACCGCCCGATCCCTGGAGCGGCTTGATGACCAAGTCTCCCCCGTGCTCCTTGGCGAAATGGCGAATCTCGTTGCGATCGCGGGTAATCAAGGTGGCTGGCCGTACTTCTTCCGGGAACAGTTGGAAGTACATTTTGTTCGCCGCCAGAGCGAGCGATGTCGGATCGTTGAGCACGATCACGCCCCGCCGCAATGCCGCCCGTCCGAACAAGATGCCCGCCATCTGAGCCCATTGCCGCCGGCCGATGTCCTCGGCCGGATCGTTTCGCAATAGCAGCACATCCAGGTCATCGACCGTGATGCGCTCCGACCGTCCTTCCGGTCCGCGCAGCTCATCCAGGTAGGTATCCAGCGATTTGTATTTCGACTTCGGCGCTGCCCGTGCCCGGGCTCGCACGTAGTCGTCCGGGTCGAGCGCCAGGTCTCCGGTGCCGATGAGCCACGCCTCGTGCCCCCGGTTTACCGCCGCCATGGCGAGCCGTGTCGTGGTGTACGACGCTTGCTCGGTATCGATCTGGTTTACGACAAATCCAACCTTCATGGTGTCAATCCTAAGTTGCTTCCTCAACCAAACTGCTGCACCAACCGATAGGCCCAGCAGAAGCCGCACGCTTTTTTCTCGCTTCAGCCGTTTACCAATTCCAGCACTTTCAGCCCCCCTCGGAGCCGTTCTAGTTTCTTCTGTGCTCCGGCCGATTCCAAGTACCTGGGGCGAAGAGCTGGCGGTTTGACGATTTCTCGCATCGCCAGCTCCGAAATCATCGGCAAATGAGACGAGGCTACCTTCCCGATAAACAACGGTTCCAACGCTCCGCCTTCGCGCAAGTACCGTAGAATTTGCAATAAACCCCGCAAATACACGGCGTCTTTCGTCAGGCCACCCCCCCGGTATAGCCGCATCGCGATCGTATAGGCGGTCCGCTGCGAAAAATCGTAGTTAAGATTCAGCGAGCGAAACGTGTCGATAAACGTGGCTCCGTGGAGCATGTGGTGCGCGCCCACCACGCGGGCGGCCAGCACCCGAGCCCGCGACCGGCTCAGTCCGCCGACCAGAAACTCGGCTAATACCGCCAATCCTTCTTGAAAGCCGTCGTAGCCGGCCAACCCCACCTCGAATTGTTGAAACGGCTGATGATGACCGTTGT
>CAZGMU010000258.1:0-5588 GCA_964526975.1 uncultured Planctomycetaceae bacterium | reverse complement strand
GCAACAATGCCTCGACACGCTTCCGTGGTATCTTCGTACGCCCACCGATGAGCAGGCGATCGCCAGACACCATCAGCCCGGCGTACATATCGTCACGCACCGAGACCGTGGCCGAAAAATCCGCGCACTTCTGTTGGTAATACCCCAGCTCTTCCTGTGCTCGCCGAGCGAATGCGAGCGCATCGAATTGCTCGGCCTTCGCTCGCCCGCCGCTACGCGTGGGCACCTGGTCGAGCAATTCCGTGCCTTGCTCCAGCAGCCAATCGGATACTCCTCCGTACACTTGCAGGCTTTCTTGCAAGAATCGCGGTGAGTCGACATCCGACAGCAGTGTGATCTGGCGATCCAGCTCGTCCTGCTTCTGTCGAAACAAATACGACAGCGTCGGGTCCTCCACGCGTTCGACAGGGATCAGATACAACTGCCGCTTCAGCAGCACAGGATCGACTGATAGCGGCCGGTAATAAAACACGGGCGGTTTTTCGAACCGCGAACGACGAAACTCTCGCCAGGCACTTTCCGCGTTCACCGGAGTTGCCTGCAGAAGCAGGTCGAATGACCGATCGATCTCGGCCAGTTGCCGATCGATATCGAGCACCGCTTTGACGACCGACGTGCGCCCCGGGGCATGAAAATGAGCCGGTCGCAATGTCTTCCGTTGTCGCGCAAACGCGAAGTTTGCCTGCTCAAGCGCGATATGCAGCTCCCGGCGGATAGAGTGCATGGCCGGCGAGTGGATTTCCTGCGTCGCCAGATTGCGAGGATTCAATTGAACCACGATGCTGAGCGCGAAGCAGTTCCACTTTTCGCACTCGCGCATTAGTACAAGAGGCTTCAGCCCAGCGGGGGCGAGCTTCTCATAAGGACCCAGCACAACCTGCGCGCCACCAAACGGAAGCACATCCCGCCCTAGCGACTTACACAAGGCTTCCACGGTCGCTCGCGGAATTCGCTGCGCCGGCACAATGATTTCAAATCGCCCCGCAGACGCCTTTCCATTGGCCGGAGGCAGCGTGTCGGCTTGCGGCGCCGACCAAATTTCCATAAGTAAAAAACTGCCAAACTCTTTCGACAGATATTCAACGACCGTGCGTAGTAGCTTGAGAGTCCGGCGCGACCAGTGTTCGCCTGGCGGGACGATCATATAGGCTGGTTCGCCGTGTAGAAGCTGTTCGGTATCGGCATCATCCGCCCCGGAGCGATAAACGCAAAGCAGGGGAACCTTTCGTTCGATATGAAGATGCCCGCCACCCGGCAGCTCTTCGGAAATTGGCTTGCCGGCCGCCAGCGCCCCCAGGACTTTGCTCGCCAATGTCGGTCGTTCGCGTTTTGGCGTTTGGCTCACGCTAAGTCTTCTCCAAAGCCTTGCCAACCGCCGCGGCTGCTGTGGCGAGCGCCCGCCCGACGGCGTCGTGTTGAGTCGGATCGAGCTCGCCCGTCCATTCGTTCATAAAGAATTTCTTCACTTCAATCGCCAGAGTACAAACAGATTCGGGAAAATTCTCGTGAATCCACCGCGGCACTTGGCCGCCGTGGAACTTCACGTTTTCACGCACATCCAATCGACGCCCCAAATAGTCGAACGATGTCATCGCTTCGAGCCATCGATCGACCACCGGCGCCCACGCATCGCGGTTCATCGTGCCCGTACCTAGGTTCACTTCGGGGTTCGCTGCGGGATCCGCCGGAGTGCCCGTCGCATCTTCTCGAATATGATTGTAGCTATGCAGATCGAAGACGACGACCTTTCGATGCCGGGCCGTAAGCCGTTCCAGCACGAATCGCATATGAGCATAGAAATCGTCATACGTCTGTAGCGATTCGGCCACCATATCAGGCGGCGGTGTACACCGCCAAACCTCTAGCCCCCAGGCGTCGGCCGGCGTGATATACACCGCCTTTTCCCGAGGCCGGTTGAAGTCGACCTCGAAACGTGACCGACGGGCGACAATTCGCGTCGGAGCGATGCGCGTCCAGTCGCCGGTATAGGGATCTTCCTCATAGAGCCGCTGAGCGGAATCCAACCGAATGCATTCGGCTACATCGCTCCGCACCGAGTTGCCATCATGAACGGCACAGGCCACGAGTGCCCCCTCGCCAAACTCTGTCTGCCAGACCGGCAATTCCGATGTCATGCAACTCCTCGAACGATCGGGAACTCTACCACCAAGGCAGATAGTAGCTATCGTCATGCCGAACGGCAACAAGGGCAGGGGCAGCCCGCTCAATTACATAGTTGTGTCGAGGGATTTCGCCCAGTCTCCAACAAAAAAAGAAGCCCTTGTTAAAGGGCTTCTCTCCATGGATCAATCTGGTTTTCAAGGCAATGTGCGTTCGGTGTCAGCAACGCACACTGCTGATACCGTCTGAACTGACCACATCGATCATATTCCGCACACTTTGTACGCCAGGCACATGCCGAACCGCTTCCTGAACCAGCTGCTTCAAGTAAAACGTGGGCAGCTTGCCGGTCAATTGCAAGGTGCGCCCATTGTGTTCGATATACACACCGTTTACTCGACCGCGAAAATGCGGATGATGTTCCAGGTATTGACGTGCCAACGTGCTCAAATCATAACGTTCGCACGATTGGGTAGATGGTTGGTCCAAAAGGGCCGCTTGCATGAACTCTCCTCCTGCAGGCATACTCCGCCGGTACCGCAGTTCCGTGGATGATAAATTGGGTGATTGGCGTCGTCTGGTAGAGGGGTGAGAATCGCAGCGCGAACTCGTATCCCTCTGTGGCAAACTACCATGCTTTTGATCCGCAATCCCTGTGCCAAGGGAAAGCATGGTAGTCTCAGAAAAGTCAACCGACACCCGGCGGGTGGTACCACTGATAAATTCGAATGCCAGACCTTCTTTATCGACCATTCTTGCTTCTTCCTCCAAAGACAAATCACCGCAAAACTTACTTCGCAACCGGCTCATTGAGGTTCACCTTGGATGTTTGGGTGCCAGCACCCCTTAACTTAGCGGGCCGATTACCACGGTTCCCATCACGCGCTTATGGATGACAAAGCCACTATTTCCGACATCGAACAATTGCAAGCTGCTTTGGATGCGAACGATCCAGCCGCCATCTCGGACTATCTCTCTAAGACCGAAACACGCGACCTATTGCACGCCATCACCAACCTGAGCGAGGCCGACCAGTCGCGGCTGTTGCTGGCACTGCCGGATGAGGCTGGCGCCAAGCTCGTTGATCGCATGCACGACATCCAGGCTGCTCAAATGCTCGAGCGGCTCTCGGCCGACAAGGCGGCCGCCATCGTCAAAGAGCTACCCAGCGACGAGCGGGCCGACGTTATTTCGCGGCTTAGTATCGAAGATGCCTCGGCCATTCTCGCCGCGATGCCTGCCGAAGAGGCCCAAGGCGCCCGTCAGTTGATGTCGTACCCGCCCGATTCGGCCGGCGGCCTGATGATCACCGAGTACCTGGCGTACGAACAGAACCTTACCGTCGGTGATGTCCTCGACGACCTGCGTGCGCATTCGCACCGCTATCGATCGTTCGATGTCCAATACGCCTACGTTACCGCCAAGGGCGGCAAGCTCGTCGGCGTATTGCGGCTACGCGACTTGTTGCTCTCTGCTCACACTGAGCGGCTGGCCGATGTGATGATCGAAAAGCCCTATAAAGTCCATGATACCGAAAGCCTGGAGAAGTTAGAGCGTTTCTTCGATCGCCAATCGCTGTTCGGCGTGCCGGCAGTCGATGCCGACGGCGTGTTAGTGGGGGTTGTCCGCAGCGCCGACGTCGAGAAGGCCGCGGAAGAGCGCTCCGCGCGCAGCTTGCTCAAGTTCATGGGCATCGTCGGTGGTGAAGAGTTGCGCTCGATGCCGCTCGGCCTCCGCAGTACGCGGCGGCTGAGCTGGCTGATCGTGAATATCGTATTGAATATCATTGCGGCAACGGTTATTGCTGTCTACGAAGATACGCTTTCGGCCGTGATCTCGCTGGCGGTGGTTCTTCCCATCATTTCTGATATGAGCGGTTGCTCGGGCAGTCAGGCTGTCGCTGTAAGTCTGCGAGAATTGACGCTAGGACTCATCAGGCCGCATGAGGTATGGCGGGTCTTTCGCAAGGAAGCCGCCGTCGGAATCGTCAACGGAATCGTGCTGGGAATTATCTTGGGCATCGTCGCCTGGGTTTGGCAGGGCAACGCGGTGCTAGGCGGGGTCGTCGCCCTCTCGCTCGCGTCGAGCACGCTTATCGCGGTTTGTTGTGGCGGACTTATTCCACTCGCCCTCAGCTGGCTTGGTCAAGATCCTGCCTTAGCATCCGGGCCAATTCTCACGACGATCACCGATATGTCCGGCTTCTTCATCGTGCTCAAGCTGGCCAGCATGGTGCTGCCATGGCTAACCGTGTAATAGGGAATGCCTCGCGACCACGCGAGGACAGGAGAATTGAACCACCAAGGCACGAAGGACACAAAGAGTCTTTATTGAACATAGAGCAGCCATTGAGCCCATCTGTCCTGTAGTTGAAAGCTGACAACCGACAACCTTCACCCGGTCTACTGTCCGTTCAGCTCTATAAGGAATGGCACGAGTCCATGAGTCTTCCTTCGTGCTCTTCGTGCCTCCGTGGTTCAATTCTTCTTTCTAATGCAATCACTTAACGTTCACGCTGCGAACGAACTCGAATCGCGCCCAATCCCCGCTGGCTTCTTCGCGTTCTTCACGAACGATGTCTTCGACGGGAACGCAAAATCGATCCCCAACCGCTCGAACTCTTCCATGATGCGGAAGTTCACTCGCTGCGAGTGCTCCATGAACCCCCACCAATCGGCCGGCGAGTACCAATACACGATCTCGATGCTCAGGCTTTCGGCCGCGAAGTCGCTAAAAAACACCTTGGGCGGGTGCTCCTCGAAGCCGATGATCGGGTGAATCCGCTCACGAATGTCTTTCTCTTCCAGCACATTGCGAATTGCCTCCACGGTGCTTTTCATCGCCGAGTGGGAGACGTTGTAAGTCACCGGGATCGTCAGCTTCCGGCGAATCGTCCGTCGTCGATCGATGTTTTCAATCGACTCGTTAACGAGCGTCGAGTTCGGAATCGTCAGCAAGTGATCCGCGCTAGTTCGCAACTTCGTGCAACGGAATCCGACGTCCTCGACGATGCCATCCGTACCGCCGAACTTGATCCGTTCGCCCAGCCGCACCGGCCGTTCGGCCAACATGATCAGCCCGCTGATGAAGTTGCTGATCAAATTCTGGCTGCCAAAACCGACGCCGATCGCCAGCGCACCGCCGAGGATTGTGAACGCAGTCAGGTCAATTTCTACGGCCCTCATGGCCTGCATGACGACCGCCACCAGCATGCAATAGAACACCAACGAGCGGATTGCCGACGTCGCATCTTTACTAAGCTTGAACCGCTTCAGGATGCGATACGCGACAAACACCGACATGAAGCGCGCCAGCATCCACCCTAGCACCAATATCACCAAGGCGGTGATGGTCATGCCCACCGTCAGCGGCTTGTTATCTCGGCTGAGAAGGGTGTACTTCCAGACCTGCATAAATTGATACCAGGCGCCGAGAGCAACTGCCTTGGGAGTCAACGCCTTCAGATT
>CAZGMU010000257.1:6261-7314 GCA_964526975.1 uncultured Planctomycetaceae bacterium | reverse complement strand
GTTCTCCGCGCCGCGATGGCGGTCGCGTTTGGCGGTTGTACGGGCCTGGCGGTGTTTGCACAGGTTCCGGCTGTCTCGATGAGAAAACCGCTTCCGCCTATTGAAGCTCCCACCGTTACTCTACCAAAAGGAGTGGCATTAACAAGCGCTACGGTTATCAGCAACGTGCCCGAGAAGATGCCGCTCCCGCCAACGCTCGGCATGACGTCGTCGTATCACCTGACACTGGACGATGCCAAGGTCCGTACGCTCGACAATAGCATCGTGATGTCGTTGGCCACGACCCAAATCGCGGCCAAGGCCCACACGATGGATGCGGCCAGCAAGGACTATTTGCCCAAGCTGCTCAACTCATTCGCGTATTTTCATTTCGATCGCGACTTGGGCAGCGTCGTAAAGACGCCCGGCATTTTCAACCCGGCGACGGCGGTGTCGGTTCCCATCGTGAACCAAGACGCGCCGATGTACACAGCGGCGCTCGTCCAGCCGATTACGCCACTTTTGAAGGTGCGCGAGGCGGTCAATATCTCGGCCGCCGATGTCGGCGCCGCCGCGGCCCAGAAGCGGCAGGCCCGTCGCGAGTTGTCGAAGGGGGTCGAGCAGCTCTATTTCGGCATTCTGGCCACGCAGCAAATCAAGGCGGGACTGGAACAAGCGGTGGCCGGTTCCCAGCAGGCGGCCGAAGCCATGAAAACGCCCGACGCCCAGATCTCGCTCGTCCAAGCTCAGCAGGGATTATTGTCCGCCGAGAGTCAGCTTGCCGACCTCACGCTGCAAATGAATCAATTAATCTCGCTGCCGCCAGATACGGTGCTTGAATTGGAGCAGCCCCCGACGCCCACAAGGCCGTTTGCAACGATCGACGAGGCGATCTCGGCCGCCGTCGCCACGAGCCCGAAGATTCAGGAAGCTCGCACGCAGGTCGATAAAGCAGATGCCGCCGTGCGGCTGGCCGAGGCAGATTATGTTCCTCAAGTGTTGGCCTACGGACTTTATGTAAATCAGGAGTCAACTCCGACGATTCAAAGCGATTTCACGGCCGTCGGCGTTACG
>CAZGMU010000257.1:680-6251 GCA_964526975.1 uncultured Planctomycetaceae bacterium | reverse complement strand
CAAGCGTGGCCACAGCTTGCCTGGCCCGGCAATCGCTGCAAAAAGAAATTCAGGACACAAGCCTGAGCGCAGCCAAGGCATTCCACACAGCGGAGCAAGCGGAAAAGGCACTCTTGTACGCCCAGCAACTGGCCGAGCTTAACAATCAGGTGCATCCGGCACCGAACGACATGGCCGCGATGAAGGCGGCACTCGAGGCAAAACTCAGTGCGAGCATTGCGACGATCAAGGCCGATCTTGATTACCGCAACGCACTCGTCGAACTCCGTAGCCTGGCCGGCTATGACGAATAGCTGCCTAACCTCCGCTGTAGCTGAATTCGCAAGAATCCGGACGCGAGCCAACAGGTCCGAATTCTTGCGAATTCAGCTGCGGAACTTCGATTATTCCGGCCTCTTCTCGGGTGGGAAGATCACCTTCCAATCGTCTTTCATGCTGACGACGATCCAGCCCTCCTTGGGCGCGGCGTCGAGTGCCTTGTCGAGTCGACCGACGGATGAGTGTCGATCGTACGCGTATTCACGCTCGGCGTCGGTGTGATGGACAATCAGGCCCAGCCGCAGTTTCGTGCCAGTATTCGGGCCGTTGGTGGTCCATTGCAGCATTTCGAGGTCGCCGTCCGAGTTGCCAAAGGCGAGGATCGGGTGTCGGCCGATAAATCGATTGATGCCGACCGGCTTGCCCGGGCCGTCGTCGATAAACTCGACCTTCGCCTCCTTCATGAGCATCGGTTTGCCGTCGTTCCAGTCATATTTGACCACGCCGCTACTCCCGATGACTTGCTGCGGCGGAATTCCGTATGCCTTCTCGACCCACGGCCGCATGAATTCCACACCGCCGCCCGAGACGATGAACGTTTTGAAGCCGTTCGCTCGCAGATACTCGAGCGCTTCGACCATCGGCTGGTAGATGCACTGGTCATACGGTCGATGAAACCGCGGATGCTGGGCCGCGTGCATCCACTCACGGACTGTTTTGTGAAACTCGTCGACCGTCATGCCCGTGTGGGTGGAAGCTAAAATTTCGAGCAGGGGTTTCTCGCCTTGCGCGGCAATCGCTTTCAGGTCGCCTGCCAGAACGAGCCTGTACGGATCTTTGTCTTTCCATTCCGGGTGCTGCTCGGCCATTTCCTTGATCTGGTCGAAAGCAAATTGCGCTTGAATATAAACGGGCTTCTCGCACCACAGCGTGCCGTCGTTGTCGAACGTGGCAATCCGCAACTCGGGCGGAACAAAATCCGGGCCACTTTCCTTGGTTACTTTCTCGACGAAGTCGATGATCGCTTGTTTATGCGCACCGTCGTTCCAGGAAGGAAGCGGATCGTCGGCCGCACGAACGACTGAAGCTGTTGCGACTAGAATGAAAAACGCGGTGAAGCGGAGCGGGCAGTGACCGATTTTCATCATGAATCAAATGACATAATAGGTTAGCAGCAGCGAGGCGATTACCATCGCGCTGATGCCGATGCAAAACAATATATCGAGCACGAGCGTAAACCGTTTCCAGCGCCGAAGCCGCGTGCGGATTCCCAAGAAGCTCAGCAGCGTCACCACCGAAAACATAAGCGTGCCGACCGCCAGCAAGTCGTCGACCCATGTTTCTACCTTGCTGAGCGCTTCGATCACGCTCACCAGCCCGACGGCCGTGAGGCAAACCCCCACCATCGCGGCCGAAACGCTCAAAAGCGTCAGCATGTGGGTATAATTCCGGTCGTCAAGATCGGGATTGGTTGCCGTCATGCGCAGTTCCAACGCTCGTCGATTTCCACCGACGCTTACTTCGTGGGCCATTCCCACAATTTCTTCTGCGCCGTGCCGAAGCTTCCCAACTGGTAGATGGCCACTTTTGATGCCTTGAACGGAAACTTTTCAAACGGTTCTGCTTTCAATTGCTTGACGAAATCCTCATGGGCCACGCCGACCGTGACATGCGGATTGTAATTCTTGCCGGCCGAGTTCGTCGTGAACTTTTCCACATACGTGACGATCTTGTCTTCGATCGTCGGTAGCTCACGGCTTTTGTGGAACGCCTCCTTGGAACCGGTCTTTACGATATATGGCTGCACGGCTTGGACGACCTCTTCCCCCAGCCGCATGAGTTCCGGAGACTTCTCGGCGTCGATGAACGTGATGGCCAGTCCATCCCACATTCCGTTTCCGTAGCCGGTTGCCATCAGGTTCCAACTCAATGGCTGTTCTTTTTCCGCTACTTTGGTGACGGCCGCCTCAATTGCCGGCAAGTCTTTTTCGCGGACATAGCAATGCAGCAGCGAAATATGGGCCGCCTGCTCGGAGCCGAGCGTGTAACCCTTCGGGTAGTTGCTCCGCAGTTTGGCGTTGGCCGCCTCGGCCGCGACGAGCATTTTCGCGTCTGGCAAGAGCACTATGTTGATAGCCAACACACGATCGGTATCAGGCTTATCCGCAGCAGATACCTGTACCATATCAGTCAGACCGAAAAAAAGAACGACAGCGCCAAGTACCAAGTGGTGCAATTTCAGGCTACAGCTCATATATCTCCTCTTTAACACGCTTATTACCGATAATGATTGGCTCAACAACGCACCTCCGCACAATTCGATTTGGGCGGTTCTCTTGACCAAGCTATTGCTCGTCGACCTTATTCTCCATTTGACCGGAGCATCGGGAATGCCTGCTCGAGCTTTTGCTTCGCTTTGATGTTTCGAAGCGTATCTTCCATGATGTTTGCTGGATTGAACGACGGCGGCGTCGAACGTGGCGGGAACTCTTTAAACGTTTCCGCGAATTTGAATACATCATCCATCACGCCGTACATCGAGCCGACGTGATAGAGTTGCCACTCCCAAAACGTATTCGACGTGATATCCGCGCGCTCGTACGGGTCTTGCATCAAGTTGAAAATCTTCTGCAGGCGGAGCGTGGTGAATGGCTCCGCCCAAATGCCCATCGTGCCCTGCTTGCGTTGCTCCGAGAATACGTATTTGTAATCTCCCTTGCGATAGCTGACGAGCAAACCATCGTCGTTTGAATACCAGTAGTTGTTGCGGGCGCTTTTCACGCCGTTATTCTTGCCGACCGTGCCTTCGACCGACGTCAGGAATTTCGACTGATCGTAACCATCGAGGTGTACCTTGTAATTAATGCCGTTGGCTGTGTAGCCAGCTTTGAGCTTGTTCACAACGTCTGGGTCGCCCGCGATGGCGCAAAGCGTGGGGATCCAGTCGTTATGGCTCATCAGTTCGTTGGTGATCGTGCCGGCCTTAATGTGACCCGGCCAACGAACGAGACAAGGTACGCGAAACGCTCCCTCCCAGTTCGTGTTTTTCTCGCTGCGGAACGGCGTCATAGCGCCGTCCGGCCAGGTGTTCATATGCGGGCCGTTGTCGGTCGTGTAGACCACGATCGTATTGTTGGCGATGCCCAGATCATCGAGCGCCTTGAGGATCGTGCCGACCGTTTCGTCGTGCTCGATCATGCCGTCGTTGTACTCGCTGTCGCCATGCTTATAGCGACCGCGATGTTCCTTGCGGACATGGGTAAATAGATGCATCCGCGTGCTGTTAAACCAGCAGAAGAACGGCTTCTTCGCCGCCGTTTGGCGCTTCATGAAGTCAATAGCGCGAGCCGATGTTTCATCGTCAATCGTTTCCATCCGTTTCTTGGTGAGCGCGCCGGTGTCTTTGATCATTTGCTTGCCGACTCGACCAAAACGCGGATCGACCGTCGGGTTATCGACGTTGGTCGCCTTGCAATCCAACACGCCGCGCGGTCCAAACTTCTTCAAGTATTCAGGATCCTTGGGATAATCCGGCATCTCCGGTTCTTCCTCGGCATTGAGATGGTAGAGATTACCGAAGAATTCGTCGAAGCCGTTTACCGTGGGGAGCGTCTCGTTGCGATCGCCGACATGATTTTTGCCAAACTGGCCCGTCGCGTAGCCGAGATTTTTAAGCAAGCCGCCGACGGATGGATCTTTCTGGCTCATGCCCATCGGCGCGCCGGGAAAACCAACCTTCGACAAGCCGGTGCGAATGATATGCTGTCCCGTGAGAAACGCCGATCGCCCTGCGGTGCAGCTTTGCTCGCCGTAGTATTGCAAGAAACGAAGCCCTTCTTTGCCAATTCGATCAATGTTCGGGGTTTCGTAGCCCATGACGCCATCGCTGTAAGCGCTCACGTTGGCTAGGCCGATGTCGTCGCCAAAGATCACCAGAATATTCGGCTTCGACTCAGCGCCGATTGCAACGGAGAACGAAAGGCCGGCGACCAGCGTCATCATTACCGCGGTGAGGCCTACGAATGCTGAAGTGGAAACTCGCATAATTACACCTCGTGTTCTGCTACGAATAGAGGAACATGGATAGAAGCACCCGAGCGACTGCTGCCAGCTTTGGGTTTTGCAGCAGATGACCGAAATCGCCTGGTGCGCAAAAGACTGAAGTAGAAATCAATTGCAAAATAGCACATGCCCTTGCCCAATTCCACAATGTACCGGCGACTTCCCGGTACGGGCTAGTACCGTGCTGGCGAATTCCATCCTCCCAGTGCGACGGGACCGCGAAAATTCGTCGCCGCCACCAAAAAGTTAGTTGCTTTTGGGTCGCCCGCGGGAATATATTGATGGCGCTTCCCCTTGAGGTTGATGTTTGCCCTGATTGGCAACTTCGAATAAATGTGCAGTCGCTTTGATTGTTCGGTCTTAAAGCGGCCCAAGGCCTTTGGCTGGATGTGGCTGCTTGGTTTTGTCGCTTGCGAACGCGCCTGGTTCGGGTCGGCGACTATTCTTCGCTGTTGATCGTAGCCGCCGAACCACCGACGTGGCGCCTAACCACGAAAGGCGGTCCGCGCATGGGTATCATCGCTTGGCTCGTCATGGGCCTTATTGCCGGCTTCATCGCCAGTAAGCTCGTCAACAAACAGGGCGAAGGCATCGCCATGGATATTGTTCTGGGAATCGTCGGCGCTGTCGTCGGCGGTTTTATTGCCAACGCTCTCGGATTCCATGGCATCACTGGGTTCGATCTCTATAGCATCCTCGTTAGTGTGCTGGGGGCCGTCATCGTGCTCATCGCTTACCACGCGATGATACGTCGTGGTTCGGCTTGAGGTTGGGGAAACATCGCAACGTAAGGAGATGAAATTATGGGACTGTTGCAAGACATTGCCGATGCGATCGGAAACGAAAAGTTGAAACAGTTTCAAACCGGCGACGTCGATTTCGAAGACCAAGGCTCGCGAGATGAACGGGCGCTCGAGGATCTCATCCAGCGGATGGATCCAGAGCAGTTCCGAGACGTATTAGCGAAGTTCGCCAAACGGCTGGATCCACATGTGACCCCCGGCGCTGGCAATACCGACCCTTTGGGCGATCTGAAGAGCGGCAGCTTGGCTTCGATCGCCACGGTTTTGCTCAATTGCTTGAAGCAAGTCGGCTCGGGCGCTGGATCGCACCCAGGCAAGATCCCCGGTGTCATCGCGACGGATCCACAGGAAATGAACCCTGGTGAAGTCGCGGCGGTGGCCCGTTATACGCAGGAGAACCACCCAGAAGCATTTGGTCGGGCGGCAGCCGAGATCAGCCAAAAGCAAC